>NZ_BCPP01000422.1:0-5876 GCF_016586125.1 Burkholderia sp. E168m23 | reverse complement strand
CAGCATTTCCCATCTCGTCGGCGCGGTGCTGTCGGTGGCGGGTCTCGTCGCGCTCGTGACGATGGGCGCGCTCGAAGGCGACCCGTACAAGGTGGTGAGCTTCAGCGTGTACGGCGCGATGCTGATCCTGCTCTACGCGATCTCGACGGCATATCACAGCGTGCGCAACCCGCGCCTGAAGGCGATCCTGCAGAAATGCGACCATGCGGCGATCTATCTGCTGATCGCCGGCAGCTATACGCCGTTCACGCTGGTCACGCTGCGCGGCCCGTGGGGCTGGTCGCTGTTCGGCGTGAGCTGGGGGCTCGCCGTGTTCGGCATCGTGCAGGAACTCACGCTCGGGCGCCGCACCCGCCTGCTGTCGATGATCCTCTACGTGCTGATGGGCTGGCTCGCGCTCGTCGCCGTGCGTCCGCTGATCCATGCGCTGCCGCCGATCGGCACCGCATGGCTCGTGGCCGGCGGCGTGATCTACAGCGCGGGGATCTACTTCTTCATCAACGACGAACGCATTCGCCACGGGCACGGCATCTGGCACCTGTTCGTGCTGGCCGGCAGCCTGTGCCAGTTCGTCAGTGTCGCGATGTATGTCGCGTAAGCGGCATGGGGCGTCGAGCCGGTCGGTAACCCCCGGCGAGCGGCGTGCCCGCCGGGGAAGGCGCTAGCGGCGCGCGGCGGCTCGCAGAGGGGCGGTCGTTTCGGCAGTTGCTGGCGCTGCCTGCGCCGTCAGCCACCACGTTGCCGCGGCGAGCACCGACAATCCGGCGGCCAACGTCAGCACCACCCGTACCGCCACCGGGAACGGTTGCAGCGTCGCGATGCACGCGCCGAAAATTGCGACGCCGAGCGCCGATCCGCTTTGCCGTGCCGCGTTCAGCACGGCTGCCGCCACGCCGGCGCGCGGCCGATCGATCGTCCCGAGCGCCGGCGCCGTCGCGGCCGGCGAGATGAAGCCCGATGCGAAACCGATCGCGAGCATCGGCGCGACCGCAAGCCACGCGGGCGTCGTCGCGCCGATGGCCGTTATCCCGAGCGCGCCCGCCGCGTAGAGCCCGAACGCCGCGCACATCGTCCCGCGCGCGCCGAAGCGTGCAACGACCCGCCCCGAGGTGAGGCCGCCGAGCGCGACCATCGCGGTCATCGGCAGGAACGCGAGCCCCGTATCGAGCGGGCTGGCGCCGCGAACCTGCCGATAGAACAGGCTGAGCACGAACAGCAAGCCGTAGAACACGAACGCCGACGCCATCGACACGAACGTCGATCCCGCGAACAGCCGGTTGCGGAAGAACGCGAGCGGCAGCATCGGTGCGCGGCGCCGCGCCTCGATCGCGATGAACGCGATCCACGCGACGACGCTGGCCATCGCGCCGCCGACGATCGGCGCCGAGCGCCAGCCGAGCGACGGGCCTTCGATCAGCGTGCCGATCAGCGCCCCGATCGCGACGATGGCCGCCGCCTGGCCACCCCAGTCGAACTGCCGCGACCGGTCGACGGCGGCGGGCGCGACCGTTCGGCCGAGCCAGATGCCGGCGAGTCCGAGCGGCAGGTTCACGAAGAAGAGGCTGCGCCATCCGGACAGATCGATCAGCAAGCCGCCGATCAGCGGACCCGACGCCATCGCGATGCCGCCGCAGCCCATCCACACGCTGATCGCCGAAGCGCGCGCGGCCGGTTCGGGGAACGCGCGATTGATCAGCGCCAGCGAGCAGGGCACCAGCATCGCGCTGCCGACGCCTTGCAACGCGCGGGCGACCGCGAGCGCCGGCAAGGTCGGCGCGACGCCGCACAGGGCCGACGCGGCGACGAAGACGGCCAGCCCCGCCACATAGACGGTGCGATCGCCGAGCCGGTCGCCGAGCGTGCCGCCCGTCAGCAACAGGCTCGCGAACGCCAGCGTGTAAGCGTTCACTATCCATTGCAGACCGGCCACGCGGCTGCCGAACGTGTGCGCGATGTCGGTGAGCGCGACGTTGACGATCGACGCATCGAGCAGCACGAGCATGTAGCTCACGCAGGTCGCGGCGAGCACGCGGCGCGCGGCGGCCTGATCAGGTACGGCGGCCGTCATGCGCGTTCGGGCGACGGCGACGCGGCGGCCCGCAACGCATTGAACCCGACCCATCCCCAGTACACGCGGTGATGCGCGATCAACCCGTCGCGCAGGTCCATCACCTCGACGAGATCGACCTGGTCGCCGTCCGGCGTTGCGCGCGGGTATTCCCAGACGAGCTGGCGGCCGTTCGAGAAGAACAGCCCGGTTCGGTACCAGCGCCCGAGCTGGTTGTCCGGATTGCGCAGGCCGGCCGCGAAGAATGCGCCGATCGCGGCCTTGCCGTGCAGTACGCCCGAGCCGTGCGCGGGCAGCGTGGCGACGACGAGCGGCGTTTCGAGCACCGCGTCGTCGGCATACAGCGACATCAGCGCGTCGAAGTCGCGGGCGACGACGGCTGCGTGCCAGTCTTCATGGATACGCCGGGCGTTGGCGTCGGTGTCTGCGGGTGTCATGGCGGGTTTCCGGAAGTCGATCACGGAAACCACTGTAGGGGCGTGCCGCCGCGGGACGTTTCACGTCGACCCGAAACGTGGATGCCCTGCCGTGGCGAAGGCGGTCGGGCGTCGGCCCTTAGCCGGCCAGCGCGTCGAGATTCAGCGTATACGACTTGCCGATCCACACCGCGCAATCGCGATGGTCGCGCAGTTCGTCGTGCGTATTCGGATGCAGGAAGATGTCGAGCGCGCCGTGGTTCAGCACGAGCCACGGCACGATGTCGTCGAAGCGCGCGGCGTCGAACGCGATCTGGTACGACCAGGCCGGATGCGGGCCGACGAGGCGTTCGTGAAAGCGGCCGAGTTCGATGACCGCGCCGAACCGCGCGTCGACGACCTGGCGAAACGCCCAGGCCGCGTCGCGGCTCGCCGCATCGAAATAGACGTGCGCGTGCCAGCTGTCGATGGCGGTAGTGTCGAGGGCAGCCATGGAAAGACTCGATTAAAAAAGGGAATGCCTGAGATGCCGTGCGAAACGGCCGATGCGTGATTATCGCGCGTCCTTGCTGCTTGCGTCGTGTCTCAATCCGGAAAGCCGATGCGGATGATTTGTCCTGCATCAGAAGAATCGGCTGATCCGATCAAATCACTTTGGCGGTATCCGCGTGCGCGATATCACGCCGGAGCCTTGCGGGCAGGCGCACCGGCCGGCATCGCACCGGCAACACGCCATTTCGGAAATTGAAAGAGCCGGGCGAGTACCCACCGGATCGTCGGTAGAAATCCGATCAGGTCGTTGAATGAAATAAAGAAATTCCATGTCGGCGGAATTCGCGAACGACGCGGCGCGCACGCCGAATGCCGCACCTGAAAATAACAATTGCGGATTCGGCTATTCAAGCGGGATGCGGCCCGACATACGATGGTTTCAACGCATCGATGATGGATCGATGCGGGGACAACCATCTGGAGGCCATTATGCGATCCCTCGTTCCCGTTGCTGTTCTTTCCTGCGCACTCGTTGCGCTGCCTGCCGTCGCCTTTGCGCAGTCGATCGGTGCCGGCGACATCCCGCATGCCGCGCCGTTGACCTGGTCGGCGGCGCGTGCCGAAACCGATGTGCAACTGATGCAGATGACGCGTGCCGGCTATCGCGCGACGACGGCCGGCAACCAGAACTATCCGCTCGCGATGCAGCGTGCACTCGAACGCGTGTACAACCCGATGCCCGACCGGTGGCCCGACGAGAAGGCCGCGATGCAAGCGCGGGCGGCCCGCGACGCGCAGACCGGCCATCCGGTGAAGGCGTTCTTCGTGAAAACCGCGTATTACCTGAAGGGCGAGAACACGTTTTGATGCAGGAGACGAACATGGCATGCCCCAACCGATTGTCCGGCGTGTGGCGTGCGCCGGCGATACGCAGGCTGCCGGAAGCGGGCGCGACGCGACGGCGCGCCGATATGCACGGCATGCGACGCCGGGCGAACACCCTGCGCGACGCGGGCCGCGGCGCCGTCGTGTGCCGTAGCGCCTGGCCGGGCGTGGGGGAGGACGATGCGTCCGCGAGCGAGGGCGAATCATGAAGGCGGCCCGAAAAGGCCGCCGCCATCCGCCTTTGACGCGCGAATGGCTGCTGCCGCTGCCGCCCGCGCATGCCCGCGACATCTCGCTGAAATGCCACATGGCGCTGGTCGCGCTGCGCGGCGAGCACGGTAGCGAAACGCTGCTGATGCGGCTGCGCACGAGCGTGTATCTGGTGTTCCTCGCGCTCGACGATGCGGTCTCTCCCGACGCGACCATCGACCTGTGCGTCGACGCGGAGCGCGTGCTGGACGCGAGCGTGGCGCGCGCCGTGCAAAGCGGCGCATGGGCGCTGCACGACGACGAATGCGCGGTGCTCGAACGCGTGCTTACCGCGAACGACGCGTGCGTCGCGACGCTCACGCGGCATCGGCTGGCGGAGCTGTGGCGTCATGTGTGCACGTTCGCTTCTGCCGAACAGCCGGGGCTGGTCGCGCAGGCCGCGGCGAAGATGCGGGAGCCGGCCGTTCTGCATTGAGGGGCTGCCACGGGCCGTGTTTCATACGCGTCCCATTCCATCGCGCGGACGCGCGCCGTCTAATGACTTGACTGGAGCCCGGCGTGTCCGGACGAGGATCCATCCTCGCGTTTGCGACGGTCGTGCGTGTCGGCGCGAACGCATTCGTTTCAGTCAGGAGGAGCGATGGCGCTATACAGGAGCGGCGGCTACTTCACGTGCGGAAGTGGCCGCGCATTCAGCGAGAATCTGCCGCCGGGCAGCAAGGTGACGGTGGCGGGCATCTATCGATGCACCGTATGCGGCGACGAAATCGGCATTGCGAAAGCGCAGACGTTGCCGTCCGAGGAAGCGCATCCGCACGATCTCGATCCGCCGTCCGACCCGCTGCTCGATCCGGGGCCGACCGCCTGGCAACTGATCGCCGCGGCGGAGTCTCGAAGCTAGGCAACCGACGTTCGCCCTCGCACGCAGGCGCGCAAGCGCAACGTGTCACACGGTGTCCGTCAAAACGAAAAGCGCCACGGAGCGAATGAACTCCGTGGCGCTTTTTCGATTCCAGCCGCTGCGAAGGCGCGAACCTTCCCGCGGCGCAACGCGCGACTTAAGCGGCCGTTGCCGACTTCGCCGGCTTCTGCAGCTTGCCCTTGCCGGCGCGCTGGATTTCCTCGAGCTTGATCTCGACGTGGCGCGAGAACACGTACTCGGCCGGACGCTGCTTCGCGATCGAGATGTCCGGTGCGAACGGGCCGTCGGTCTTGATGCCCTTGCGGCTCACGCGCAGCGCCTTCAGCGGGTTCGAGATCGTGTCCATCACGGCGGTGGCCTCGAAGCCGCAGTGGACCATGCAGTCCGCGCACTTCTCGTAGTTGCCGACGCCGTAGTTGTCCCACTCGGTCGTTTCCATCAGTTCCTTGAAGGTCTTCACGTAACCTTCGCCGACCAGGTAGCACGGCTTCTGCCAGCCGAACACCGTACGCGCCGGGTTGCCCCACGGCGTGCACTTGTACGTCTGGTTGCCGGCCAGGAAGTCGAGGAACAGCGACGACTGGCTGAACGACCAGCGCTTGCCGCCTTCGCCGCGCTTCAGGATTTCGCGGAACAGGTTCTTCGTCTTGTCGCGGTTCAGGAAGTGCTGCTGATCCGGCGCGCGCTCGTACGCGTAGCCCGGCGACACGGTGATGCCGTCGACGCCGATCGGGCCCAGCGTGTCGAAGAACTTCGCGACGCGCTCCGGCACCGCATCGTTGAACAGCGTGCAGTTGATGTTCACGCGGAAGCCGCGGCGCTTCGCTTCCTTGATCGCCGCGACGGCCTTGTCGTACACGCCTTCCTGCGACACCGAGTGATC
>NZ_BCPP01000421.1:0-5884 GCF_016586125.1 Burkholderia sp. E168m23 | reverse complement strand
GGTGGTCGTCAACGCGTCGGGCACGCACACGCGCCTGATCGTGCCGGGCGGCGTCGGCAGCAACACGTATCTGGTCGTGCCGGCCGGCTCGAGCGCGAAGTCGATCGTCGACCTCAAGGGCAAGCGCATCGCCCTCAATCGCGGCCGGCCGTGGGAAGTGCCGTTCAGCAAGCTGCTCGCCGAGAACGGGCTGAAGCTGTCCGACTTCAGGATCTATAACCTCGATCCGCAGGCCGGCGCGGCGGCCGTCGCGGCCGGCCGCGTCGACGGCTTCTTCACGCTGTCCGACGCGTATTCGCTCGTCGACAAGAACGTCGGCAAGATCATCTGGTCGACCAAGAACGCGCCCGACGACTGGAAGATGCGCGCGGAACTGTGGGCGTCCGACGATTTCGTGCGGCGCTACCCCGACATCACGCAGATCGTCGCGACGGCCTACGTCCGGGCCGCGCACTGGATCTCGCAGCCGCAGAACCGCGACGCGTACGTGAAGATCCTGAGCGCGTCCGGCCAGCCGGAAAGCGTCGTGCGCCGCGAATACGCGGACGAAGCGACGCCGTGGAAGGAGCAATGGACGCCGCTCTTCACGCCGGCGTTGACCGGCCATTACCGCGATGTCGTCGCGTACAGCCGCCAGGCCGGGCTGACGTCCGCTCCGGTCGACGTGAACGCGCTGCTCGCGCCGACCTTCGTGTCGACCGCGCTCAAGCAGCTCGGCCTCGACGGCTACTGGCGCGCCGACGCCCCGCGCGTCGCGAGCCGCTGATGGCGACGCGCGCCCTCGCGCCGAACGGCTTGCGCGCGGCGGTTCGCCTGCCGGGCGTCGCGCGGCTCGGCCACCACGCGCTGTGGTGGATCACGCCCGTCGCATTCGCCGCGCTGTGGTGGCTCGCGAGCGCGCAGCGCTGGTTTCCGCCGCAGCTCGTCGTGCCGCCCGAGCGCCTCGCGGCGACGCTGCGCACGCTGCTCGACACCGGCGAACTGCGCGACAACCTGTCGATCACGCTGCACCGCCTCGTGCTCGGTTTCGCGATCGGCGCGACCAGCGGCGCCGCATTCGGCATCCTGCTCGCACGCAGCCGGCTGTTCGCCGACTACCTGCGGCCGACCTTCGACCTGTTGCGGCAATTGCCCACGCTCACATTGATTCCGCTGCTGATCCTGCTGATCGGCGTCGACGAACCGTTGAAGCTCGTCGTGGTCGGCAAGGCCGTGTTCTTCCCGGTCGCGCTGGCCGCGTACACGGGCGTGCACGACGCGCCGCGCGATCTCGTCGAGATGGCGCGCCACTACGGGCTCGGCCGCTTCGCGCTGCTGCGCGACGTGCTGCTGCCGGCCGCGCTGCCGCCGCTGCTCACCGGCGTGCGGATCGCGCTCGCGCGTGCGTGGCTCGCGCTCGTCGCGGTCGAGCTGCTCAGCGCGGACAGCGGCATCGGCCAGATGATGGAACTCGCCCGGCAGATGCTGCGGCTCGACGTGGTACTCGTCGACGTCGCGGTAATCGGGCTGATCGGCTTCGCGCTCGACCGCTCGATCGCACTCGTCCAACGTTATGCGCTGCGCTGGCTGACGCCCGCGCGCTGACCCTGACCGGAACCGCTTCGGCATGACCTTCGTTACCCGCGTTGCCTCGCTCGCCCCGCTGCGCCGCCGCGCGCGCGGCCTCGTCGTACCGGCGCTGCTGCTGGCCGCCTGGCAAACCGCCTCGTCCGGCGACGCGGCCCATCAATATGCGTTCGTGCCGCTGCAGCAGGTCGGCGCCGCGCTCGTCGAACTTGCGCGCAGCGGCGAACTCACGACCGATCTCGGCGCGAGCCTGCGCCGCACGACGCTCGGGCTCGGCTTCGGCGTCGCGTTCGGGCTCGTGTTCGGCGCGGCGATGGCGCGCTCGACGCTCGCACGCAAGCTCGGCGAACCGGCGTTCCAGGCGCTGCGCTACGTACCGCTGCTCGGGCTGATTCCGCTGCTGAGCCTGTGGGCCGGCACCGGCGAATTCGCGAAGGTGTTCATCATCGCGCTGGCCGCGTTCTACCCGATGACCACCGCCAGCTTCGACGGATTGCGCCGCGTCGATCCGCGCTACGTCGAACTCGCGCAGTCGTATCGCCTGACCCGCATCGGCCTGTGGCGCGACGTGCTGATCCCCGGCGCGTTGCCCGACCTGTTCGCGGGCGTGCTGCAGGCCGTGCCGTTCGCGTGGATCACCGCGACCAGCAGCGAGCTGCTGTTCAATACGGGCGCCGGCGTCGGCAGCCTGATGCAGAACGCGCAGGCCGGCGCGCGCGCCGACGTGCTGCTGGTGTGCGTGCTCGGCGTGACGGCGTTGGCCGTCGGCATGAGTACGTTATGCGAGCGGATCGCCCAGCGCGCGCTGCGCTGGCGCGATCACGCCTGACGGCGCAGCCGCGCGCCGGTGTCGGCGTCGCCGCCGTCGCCCGCGTCGCGCGGCTTCAGGATGCCGAGCTGCGCGAGCCGGGCACGCACGATGTTGCGCGACTGGTCGAGCAGGCGCGACATCCGCAGCTGGTTGTGCTCGCTGTAGTCGAACACGCTGCGGTACACGGTGTCCTCGATGTGCTGCCACAGCGCCGGCGTGCCGAGATCCAGCAGTTCGATCACCGCGTGGCGCAGCGCGTCGGTCGCTTCGGCCACGTCGCGCGCGCGGCGCGGCGGCGCGGCGGTCGCACCTGGTGCGTCGGCCGGGTCAGGTGCGAGTGACAGCGCGGAGAATTGCAGGTCGCCGACGTCGATCGCGCCGCCTGCGCAGATCAGCACCGCGTGGTGAATCACGTTCTCCAGTTCGCGGATGTTGCCGGGCCATGCATGCGCATGCAGCCGCGCGCGCGCAGCGTCGGTCAGCGTCGGCGCGGCCACGCGCAGCCGCTTCGCGTAGGTGTCGATGAAGTGTTCGATCAGCGGCGCGATGTCGCCGGGCCGCTCGCGCAGCGGCAGCAGGCTCAGCTTCACGACGTTGAGCCGGTAGTACAGATCCTCGCGGAAATTGCCCGCGCGCACCGCGGCTTCGAGATTGACGTTGGTCGCCGCGACGAGCCGCACGTCGATCTTCACGGTCTTGCGCGAGCCGACCGGCGTCACCTCGCGCTCCTGCAGCACACGCAGCAGCTTGACCTGCGCGGACAGCGGCAGGTCGCCCACTTCATCGAGAAACAGCGTGCCGCGATTCGCGGATTCGAACCAGCCGGGCTGGCTGTTGATCGCGCCGGTGAACGCGCCGCGCTCGTGGCCGAACAGCTCGCTTTCGATCAGCGTTTCCGAAAAAGCCCCGCAGTTGACCGCGACGAACGGCCCGTCGTGACGCTCGCTCAGCGAATGCACGAGGCGCGCGATCAGCTCCTTGCCCGTGCCGCTCTCGCCGGTGACGAGCACCGTCGCATCGCTCGGTGCGACGAGCTGGATGCGTTCGAGCAGCACCCGCGATTTGGGATCGTCGAACGTCAGTGCCTTCGCGCGAATCGTGATCGCGTGCGAAGTCGGGTCCGGCAAGCTGAAGATGGCCATGGCACGACCGGCGTGTTGAACGGGGAAGGTTCGACGATAGCAAGGCGCACGCCGGCCACGAACCAATTCATCGAGCTATCGGTATGACGGCGGCCGGATTGCGCCGGCCGCCGCGCGGCATCATGCGAGGCCGGTCATCTTCCATTGCTGTTCGAGCGCGCCCGGCCCGAATTCGAGCGAGCCGCCGAGCGGTTCCGCGAGCGCCTGGAAGTACGCGGCTTCCTCGAGGATCAGGATGTACTTCGACACGTCGAGGATCGACTTGCCCCAGAACGTCGCGCCGCCGTTCGCCTCGATGATCGCCGGCACGTCGGGATCGCGCCGGATCGTGTCGACGATGAAGCGCGGCTCGCCGGGGCGGCGATCGACGTAGACGGGGATTTCGCGTGCCCGCGTGTAGCGCGCGGCCGGCGCGTAACGGATCGGCAGCGGACGATGCGCGCTCGCCCATGCGCCGAGATACGGGCCGTGGACATGAATCACCACGTCGACTTCCGGCACCTCGCGGAATACGCCCGCGTAGCGCGGGCCGTTGCCGCCCGCGCGCGCGTCGCCGTGCAGCACGTCGCCGTCGAGCGTCACGACGACCGGCTGGATCTCCCGCGATGCGGCCCACGGGCTCGGCGCCGACAGCGCGACGACGAGCTCCGTGCCCGGCACGCGCTGAAACGCCTGGAACGTGTTGGTGGCGCTGAGCGTGCGCGTTTCCTTCAGCACGCGCTCGGCCTGCGCGAATTCGCGCGTGGCGCGCTCGACGAATGCCACGAGTTCGCCGCTGTCGATGGCTTGGGTGACGGACATGAGGAAGGTTCCTTGATCGGTTGAACGGATGGGCTCGCGTCGCAACGCCGCGACGCACGGTCGACGAATCAGCAGCAATCGTGCCAGCGCGGCGATGGGCATCTCGAGGGCCGGCTGACGCGGCGCTGGAACGCGATGCCCGACTTGCGGCGTGCAGCCTGCGCCTACGCATCTGTTGCGCAAGCAACAACCTGCCGGCCGGGATTGCTGCACGACACGCAGTCAGTGCGTGTGGACGATGCGCGCGGCATCGATCCATCGCTCCGCCATACCGCGCGTTGCGTACGCAACGACCCCGCTGGTTCGAAACTTGCATCGCACTCGGCCCGCGCCGGCCTTATCCGGCGTATCCGCTCTCACCGACCTTCATCCAGCCATGACGCTTCTTTCCCTGCGCGGCATCGCCGCGCGCACGCTGCTCGTATCGGCACTCGCCGTGTCTTCCGTCGTTTCGCTCGCGGCGTCGCCGGGCCGTGTCCCCGCCCCGGACCCGCTACAAGGCGACGGCCGCGTATCCGCGTTCTACACGTGGGACCGCGACGTTCCGGCCACGCCCGGCGCGCTGCTGCGCACCGAAGCGCTGCCCGCGACGCTCGGGCTCGCGAGTGCCGCGCGGCAATTGCGCATCCTGTACGCGTCGACCGACGGCGTCGGCGGCCGCACGCCGATCGCGGTGTCGGGCGCGCTGTTCCTGCCGCGCGGCACGCCGCCGGCCGGCGGCTGGCCGATCGTCGCGTGGGCGCACGGCACGTTCGGGATGGCCGACATCTGCGCGCCGTCATGGTTCGGCCGCTCGTATCGCGACGTGCGCTACCTGAGCGCGTGGCTTCAGCAAGGGTTCGCGGTGGTCGCCACCGACTATCAGGGGCTCGGCACGCCCGGCCCGAATCCGCAGCTCAACAACCGCTCGAACAGCTACACGCTGCTCGACAGCGTGCGCGCGGTGCTCGCCGGCGTGCCGGGCCTCGCGAACGAGGTCGTGCTGGTCGGCCAGTCGCAAGGAGGCTCGGCCGTGATCGCGGCGGCCGGCTATGCGCCGGTCTATGCGCCCGAACTGGCGATCCGCGCGACCGTCGCGACCGGCACGATCTACAACGCGTCGCGCGCCACGCTCGCATCGCTGCCGAAGTTCGAGACGGCCTACCGGCGCGATCCCGAACGCGTCGATCCGACGCTCGCATATCAGTTCTACTCGGTGCTGTCTGCGCAGCAGATCGACCCGTCGCTGCGCGCCGACGAAGTGCTGACCGATACCGCACTGCCGATTCTCGAACAGTCGCGCATCAGTTGCCTCGCATCGCTCGAGGACGATGCGGCGCTCGCGCAGCTCACGCACGCGAACACCGTGAAGCCGGGCGGCGATGCGCGGCTGAAGGCATGGTGGGACGACTACCTGAAGTACCCGACGCTGAAGATCGCGACGCCCGTTTTCATCGGCGCGGGCGCGGACGACGGGCTCGCGCCGCTCGAACTCGCGCTCGCCAGGGACGCCTGCGCGGCCGGCACGACGGTCGAGGCACACCTGTATGCGGGCCGCGAGCACAACGGCACCGTGAACGCGTCG
>NZ_BCPP01000420.1:0-5889 GCF_016586125.1 Burkholderia sp. E168m23 | reverse complement strand
TGAACTACTTCTTCTTCGTCGCCGAGGAAGTGCGCGAGATCATGGCGCAGCTCGGCGTCGCGAAGTTCGACGACCTGATCGGCCGCGCCGACCTGCTCGATACGCGCAAGGGCATCGAGCACTGGAAGGCGAAGGGCCTCGACTTCTCGCGCGTGTTCTACCAGCCGGAAGAGTGCGAGGACGTCGCGCCGCGCCACGTCGACGTGCAGGATCACGGCCTCGAGCGCGCGCTCGACCACGTGCTGATCGAGAAGGCGAAGGCCGCGATCGAGAACGGCGAGCATGTGTCGTTCATCCAGCCGGTGCGCAACGTGAACCGGACGGTCGGCGCGATGCTGTCGGGCGTGATCGCGAAGAAGCACGGCCACGACGGCCTGGCCGACGACGCGGTGCACATCCAGCTGAAGGGCACGGCCGGCCAGAGCTTCGGCGCGTTCCTCGCGAAGGGCGTGACGCTCGACCTCGTCGGCGACGGCAACGACTACGTCGGCAAGGGCCTGTCGGGCGGCCGGATCATTATCCGTCCGACCAACGACTTCCGCGGCAAGTCCGAGGAAAACATCATCTGCGGCAACACGGTGATGTACGGCGCGATCGAAGGCGAAGCGTTCTTCCGCGGCGTGGCCGGCGAGCGCTTCTGCGTGCGCAACTCGGGCGCGACGGCGGTCGTCGAAGGCACGGGCGACCACGGCTGCGAATACATGACGGGCGGCACGGTCGTCGTGCTCGGCGAGACGGGGCGCAACTTCGCGGCCGGCATGTCGGGCGGCCTCGCGTACATCTACGATCCGGAAGGCACGTTCGCGGCGAAGTGCAACAAGTCGATGGTCGCGCTCGAGCCGGTGCTGCAGCAGGCCGAGCAGGAACGCACGGTCGACCGCGCGCTCTGGCACGAAGGCACGACGGACGAAGCGCTGCTCAAGGGGCTCGTCGAGCGTCATTTCCAGTTCACGGGTTCGCCGCGCGCGAAGTCGCTGCTGGAAAACTGGGACGCGGCGCGCCGCCAGTTCGTGAAGGTGTTCCCGCACGAATACAAGCGCGCGCTGGGCGAGATCGGTGCGAAGAAGGCGGCGAAGGAAGTGCTGGCCGCCTGAGCGACGAACGACATAGCGAATGCCGCGCGCGCCTGACGGCCGCGCGCGGCTCCCCCACCCGATACACCGAACAGAAGAGCACCTTATGGGCAAGGCAACCGGTTTTCTGGAGTTCGAACGCCGCCACGAGGCGTACGAAGCACCGCTCACGCGCGTGAAGCACTACAAGGAATTCGTCGCGGCACTGACCGACGCGGACGCGAAGATCCAGGGCGCGCGCTGCATGGATTGCGGCATCCCGTTCTGCAACAACGGCTGCCCGGTCAACAACATCATCCCGGACTTCAACGATCTCGTTTACCGCCAGGACTGGCAGCAGGCGATCGAAGTCCTGCACTCGACCAACAACTTCCCGGAATTCACGGGCCGCATCTGCCCGGCGCCGTGCGAAGCGGCGTGCACGCTCGGGATCAACGACGATCCGGTCGGCATCAAGTCGATCGAGCACGCGATCATCGACAAGGCTTGGGGCGAAGGCTGGGTCAAGCCGCTGCCGGCCGAACACAAGACGGGCAAGAAGGTCGCGGTCGTCGGTTCGGGCCCCGCGGGCCTCGCCGCCGCGCAGCAGCTCGCGCGCGCGGGCCACGACGTGACGGTGTTCGAGAAGAACGACCGCATCGGCGGCCTGCTGCGTTACGGGATTCCCGACTTCAAGCTCGAGAAGTGGCTGATCGACCGCCGCATGCGCCAGATGGAAGCGGAAGGCGTGACGTTCCGCACCAGCGTGTTCATCGGCAAGGAGCCGCTGCCCGAGTCGATCGGCAGCCTCGCGAAGGAAACCATTTCGCCGGACACGCTGAAGGAAGAATTCGACGCGGTCGTGATCGCCGGTGGTTCGGAAACGCCGCGCGACCTGCCGGTGCCGGGCCGCGAACTCGCGGGCGTCCATTTCGCGATGGACTTCCTGCCGCAGCAGAACCGCGTGAACGCGGGCGACAAGCTGACCGACCAGCTGCTCGCGAAGGGCAAGCACGTGATCGTGATCGGTGGCGGCGATACGGGTTCGGACTGCGTCGGCACGTCGAACCGTCACGGCGCGAAGCACGTCACGCAGTTCGAGCTGCTGCCGCAGCCGCCGGAAGAGGAAAACAAGCCGCTCGTGTGGCCGTACTGGCCGATCAAGCTGCGCACGTCGTCGTCGCACGACGAGGGTTGCGAGCGTGACTGGGCGGTCGCGACGAAGCGTCTCGAAGGCAAGAACGGCAAGGTCGAGAAGCTGATCGCGGTGCGCGTCGAGTGGAAGGACGGCAAGATGCAGGAAGTGCCGGGTTCCGAGTTCGAGATGAAGGCCGATCTCGTGCTGCTCGCGATGGGCTTCACGCAGCCGGCCGCGCCGGTGCTCGACGCGTTCGGCGTCGCGAAGGATGCGCGCGGCAATGCGCGTGCGGCGACCGAAGGCGATCGTTCGTACTACACGTCGGTCGACAAGGTGTTCGCGGCAGGCGACATGCGTCGCGGCCAGTCGCTCGTGGTGTGGGCGATCCGCGAAGGCCGCCAGTGCGCGCGCTCGGTCGACGCGTACCTGATGGGGCATTCGGAACTGCCGCGCTGAGCTGAAGCGCGCGAGCGGGTTTCGATGGAAGCCGGGCGTCCGAAAGGGCGCCCGGTTTTTTATTTTTGAGGCTGCGAGCGAGCGCGAGCTTGTTCGGTTGCGGCGCCCAACGGATCGATGGTTTGCCCGTAGCTTGCAAGCTGCCCGTTGCAATCAATCATCGCGGTGTATCGGGTTTCGTCGACGCGCAGCGGGAATTCCCACACACCCAGCTTCCATGCGTGATACTGCGGCGCGCCGTCGAACCGGATGCTGTCCGGCGGTATTCCATGCTCTTCGAGAAGACGGGCCTGGACATTTTTTCGTAGCGCGTCGACAGACATGTCGGGGCAACTGCCTTCGGTCCGCTCATATCGGGATGTCGCGACGACGATGAACAGCAATGCGTAAGTGCAGATCGTTGCGATCACTAGCCAGAGAACCAGCTGGAGCGATCCGCGTATGACTCTGGAAATCATGGTGCGCTCGAGGTGGGATGAGCAACGTGAGGGGTAATCCGGGCGGGTATTTCGGCCACCGGATTTTCACCCCGGACGCGCGCGAGCCGGTAGCCCTGAGTGGAGGACGTCGCGTCTCCATGCCGCATTTTCGCGAAGCGTCGTCTAACCTGATGACATCCGGCTCCGATTTCTCGTCATCTCAAATCCTTTCGTTTTGTAATAATCCTTGAGAACTGTCATATCATGTCGCCCCTCGGGCCGCGTTCGCGGTCGCCGCACATGACTGACGTAATTTACAAGGACTCTGGATGGAAGCATTCGTGCAAGGGCTGATCGAAGCCGTCAACGGCGTGCTGTGGAACTACGTGCTGATCGCGCTGCTGCTGGGCGCCGGCGCGTGGTTCACGTTGCGGTTCCGGATGATCCAGCTGAAGGCGCTGTTCCTCAGCATGAAGCTGGTCGGCAGCAAGGGCGAGCCGGGCAGCATCTCGTCGTTCCAGGCGTTCGCGACCGGGCTCGCGAGCCGCGTCGGCACCGGCAACATCGCCGGCGTCGCGGTGGCGCTGACGGTCGGCGGCCCGGGCGCGATCTTCTGGATGTGGATGACCGCGCTCGTCGGGATGTCGTCCGCGTTCGTCGAGGCGACGCTCGCGCAGATCTTCAAGGTGTCGCACCCGGACGGCAGCTATCGCGGCGGCCCCGCGTACTACATCCAGACGGGGCTGCGCTCGTGCGGCTTCGGCGTGCTGTTCTCGCTGTCGCTGATCCTCGCGTTCGGCTTCGTGTTCAACGCGGTGCAGGCCAACGCGATCGCCGATGCGTTCCATACGTCGTTCGGCTGGCGTCGCGAGACGGTCGGCCTCGGTCTCGTGCTGCTTTCCGCGCCGATCATCTTCGGCGGCATCCGCCGCATCGCGACGGTCGCGCAGGTGATCGTGCCGCTGATGGCGATCGGCTACCTCGCGCTCGCGGTCTACGCGGTCGCGACGCACATCACGCTGGTGCCCGGCGTGATCGCGTTGATCGTGAAGAGCGCGTTCGGCCTCGAGCAGGCGGCCGGCGGCCTGACCGGCTATGCGGTCAGCCAGGCGATCGCGATCGGCGTGAAGCGCGGGCTGTTCTCGAACGAGGCGGGGATGGGCAGCGCGCCGAACGCGGCCGCGACCGCCAGCACGCGCCACCCCGTCACGCAGGGGCTGATCCAGATGCTCGGCGTGTTCGTCGACACGATCGTGATCTGCAGTGCGACCGCGTTCGTGATCCTGCTGTCGGGCCAGTACGAACTCGGCACCGGGATGGAGGGCGCGGCGCTCACGCAGCGCGCGATTTCGAGCCACGTCGGCGACTGGGGCGGCATCTACATGGCCGTCGCGATCTTCTTCCTCGCGTTCTCGTCGGTGATCGGCAACTACGCGTATGCGGAAGGCAACGTCGAATTCATCACGAAGCGGCGCGGCGTGCTGCCGCTGTTCCGCATCGCCGTGCTCGGCATGGTGATGTTCGGCAGCGTCGGGCAACTGCCGCTCGTGTGGGCGATGGCCGATACGAGCATGGGCCTGATGGCGATCATCAACCTGATCGCGATCCTCGCGCTCGGCAAGTACGCGCACGCCGCCTGGGCCGATTATCGCCGCCAGCGCGCGGCCGGCGTCGCCGATCCGGTGTTCACGCGCAACACGATCCCCGAACTCGCACGCGTGCTGCCGGCCGACGTGTGGGGCGAGCATGGCCCGCTGCCGCAGCGTCCGGTTGCTTCCGCTGGCGCATCGAACGCGCCGCGGGCCGCCGCGAGCGAATCATGAACGGCGACCGGCTCCGTGCGTTCGTCGCGCTGATGCCCGATGCGGCATCGCGCGACGCGCTGCACGCGTTGCCGGTTACCCGCGGGGCGCGGCGTACGCTGCCCGCGCAACTGCACATGACGCTCGCGTTCATCGGCGCAATCGAGCGGGAGCGGTGCGACGCGCTGGCCGCGCACCTGCCCGCGCTCGCGGCCGCGCATGCGTTGCCGTCGTTGCCGGTCGAGCGGATCGCGTGGTGGCCGAGCCTGCCGCGTGCGCGGCTGATCGTCGCGGAGCTCGCGGCCGATGCCGCTTGCGTCGCGCTGAATGCGGGGCTGGCGGCGCTGTTGCGCGAACTCGGCGTGCCGGCCGACCGGCGGCCGTTCCGGCCGCACGTGACGCTCGCGCGGCTGCCGCACGATGCGATCGGCCAGCCCGCGCACGGCGGCGCGCCGGGGCGGCCCGTCGAGGTGCGCGTCGAAGCGCTGACGCTGTTCGAAAGCCGGCTGTCGCAGGAGGGCGTGTCGCATCGGCCGATCGTATCGGCGCCGATTGCACGCGCGGACGACAGCGTCGGCGCTGAGGAGCGGCCCCACGAATGAATTTTTCCAGCTAGTGCAACGTGCCTTCCCGCCCGCATGGCGGCGTCGCTCGTCGTGATTGGCGCGAACATGCCTACCTGCCGTACCGCGCGAGCGTCAGCCCCGCCAGATCGATCTCCGGCGTGCGTCCGGTGACGAGATCCGCGACCACCTTTCCCGAACCCATCGACATCGCCCAGCCCGTCGAGCCGTGGCCGACGTTGAGCCAGAGGCCGTCGATCCCGCTCGCGCCGAGCAGCGGCGGCCCGTCTGGCGTCATCGGCCGGCGGCCGACCCAGAAGCGCGCCGACGTGCGATCGGCCGCGTGCGGGAACCAGTCGTCGAGCACCTTCATCAGCGTGTCGAGCGCCTGTTGCCGCAACGCCGCGTGGCGATTGCCGAGCTCCGCGGTGCCGGCGACGCGCAGCGTCGGGCCGAAGC
>NZ_BCPP01000419.1:0-5893 GCF_016586125.1 Burkholderia sp. E168m23 | reverse complement strand
CGTTCCTCGACTGGCCGATGTGCATGCCGTCGGGCCACGCGGTGTTTCGCGACGCCTCCGTCAACGCGCAGTTCAAGCGCGTGCTGAACGTCTGGTGCGACTTCCTCGGCGGCCCGCATTCGCGCGCGCATCTCGACACGTCGCCGCCCGACGGCTGGTTCTGCGACGAAGCACGCAAGCGCCTCGGGCTGTCGCAGTTCCAGTATCGCGAAGACCAGCCGCACTGGGGCTTCGATTCGTGGAACGACTTCTTCACGCGGCGCTTTCGCGACGGCGCGCGGCCGGTGGCGGCGCCCGACGATCCGCACGTGATCGTCAGCGCGTGCGAAGCGTCGCCCTATCACACCGAAACCAACGTGAAGCTGCGCGACACGTTCTGGATCAAGTCGCAGCCGTATTCGCTGCGCGACCTCTTCACGCCCGCGCGGCTGTCGCTCGCCGAGCGCTTCGTCGGCGGCGACGTCTACCAGGCCTACCTCAGCGCGTACAACTACCACCGCTGGCATGCGCCGGTGCGCGGCGTCGTCACGCATGCGTATCGCGTCGACGGCACCTACTACTCGGTCGCCGAAACGGAAGGCCCGGACCCGGCCGGGCTCAACGACTCGCAGGGCTACATGACGGCGGTCGCCGCACGCGCGGTGGTCGCGATCTCGAGCGACGATCCCGGCATCGGGACGGTCGCGGCCGTATTCGTCGGGATGGGCGACGTGTCGTCGTGCGTGATCGAGGTCGTGCCGGGCCAGCGCGTCGACAAGGGCGACGAGATCGGCTACTTCCAGTTCGGCGGCTCGACCTACTGCCTGCTGTTCGAAGCCGGCGTGATCGACCGCTTCCTGTACGCGCCGCCGTTCGAGGGCGAGCCGCCGGTCGTGCAGGTCAATGCGTCCGTCGCGATCGCGCGGTGAATGCCCCGCGCGGGCCGGCGCGTCACGCGTCGGCCCCGTCGCTCACGCCGATCGCATGGAATTCGGCAGCGTCATGACGCTGCACGCAGCGCAGCACCGACAGCCCGTCGGCCGTCAGTGCGGGACGGTGCGCGCCTGACGTATCGTCTTGCTGCAGCACGATCAGGTGTTGTTCGACGAGCGCGACGACGTCGTCACGGTCGATCTGGATCTGTTCCGGCGCGTGATGCGCGAGGAACAGCGCGGCAAATTCGTGGGCGGTCAGCATGCTCGTTTCCCCGTTGACGGCTACGCACGACGCGACACCGGCGTCGCATCGGCTGGCGGCGCGAATCGTGCGCCGGCGACGTTACAGGCATGCAGGGAACGTGCCAGCCGGCGTCGTGCGGCCGGTATCCGTGCGGTACGCGCGCCGCGCGATGTGGCACCGCACGGCGCGTTCGAGCCGCTGCAAAGTTTTCAACGGCATGTAACGGGTGGCCGCGGGGAGCGGCCGCGGCGGGTGACCGATGCGGCCGGAGAAGATGCGCGGGTGGCGCGCAGGGAATGCGCGCCGCTCACGGCCGCGAGCGAAACAACCCGGCCCGCGCACGCCCGGCCGGCGCCCGGAAATAGCCGCTGTGCAGCACCACGTCGTGGTTGCCGCTCGCCAGCACGTCCGCGCACGCGGCTTCGATCCGCGCGCGGCCACGCTCGAACGCGTCGCGCAGATCGGCCTCCAGCGCGGAGCGCGCGCCGAAATGATCTTCCAGCGCCTCGACCGTGATCGCGCAGGCCTGCGGCACGCCGTCGACGTCGACGACGAAGCGCAACTGCAACGCCGCGCCGTCGAACGTCGGCGGTTCATCGGTCAGCGTCACGCGGCGCGGAGTATCGGAATCGGCCGGCATCGGCTCATGCCCCCCGCGACGCGAGGCGCTCGACCAGCGCGCCGTTGAACGCGGGCAGATCGGCCGGCTTGCGGCTCGTGATCAGGTTGCCGTCGCGCACGACCTCCTCGTCCACCCACTTGCCGCCCGCGTGGCGGATATCGTCCTGCAGGCTCGGCCAGCTCGTCATCGTCTTGCCCTCGACCAGCCCGGCCGACACGAGGAGCCACCCGCCGTGGCAGATCGCCGCGACTGGCTTGCCGGCGCCGACGGCCGCCGTCACGAATTCGCGCGCGGCCGGCACCATCCGGATCGCGTCGCCGTTGATGACGCCGCCCGGCAGCACGACCGCGTCGTAGTCGCCTTCGCGTGCATCGTCGAACGTGCGGTCGACCTTCACGCGCTCGCCCTTGTCGACGTGCCGGAAACCCTGGATTTCGCCGCGCTTCTGCGAAATCACGTCCACCTGCGCGCCTTCGGCCGCGAGCGCGCGCTGCGGTTCGACGAGTTCGGCTTCCTCGAAACCGTCGACCGCGAGAATCGCTACCTTGCAATGATCCAGCTTGCCGCTCATGGATGCCTCCGTGGAAAGGGACAGGAACAAGGCACACGTCGTGTCGTGCCGTGCCGGTCTCGCAGCAAGCGCCGTTCCGGCCGCGCAGGCCGTTGCCTGCCGGCGCGCTCATGCTCGTGCGCGTTCCCGTAACCGGGGAACGACCCGCGATCGGAATCGATCGCCGGCCCCATCGGCCGCTCGCCCCCGTTTGGCCTGCAAAGATTTCAACGGGATGTAATGCGACGCCGTGCGCCGATCCGGTGCGATTACTGCAGATGACGCACGGCGTCGAGCATCGCGTCGGTCAGCTCGACCGTCAGCGTCAGGTTCTCGTCGGTATCGGGCAACTGTTCCAGCGTCTGCTGCACGGCGTCGTGCAGCATCGCGTGGACGCGCATCCGCGCGCCCTCGTCGAGATCCGCATAGCGTTCCATCGTCGAGCATTCGAGCGCGAGCACGACCGAATGGCGGGCGGCCTCGGGCGGCGCCTCGACGGGGTTCGCCCACGCCGCATGGAACATGACCCTGCCCGTTTCGACGTCCACATGGACCGTCGTGTCGAGATCGTCCGTGTCGCTTGCGTCGCCGTCGAGCTCGTCGTTGTCCACCAAAATCCGGGAATTCGATTGCATGATGTCCTCCTGCGTGGCGGCGGCGCGCCCGTCCCGGGAAACCGCGCCGCCATCGCGCCATGCCGGCCACGCCGGCACGACACCGTCAATAACCGCTGGAACCGCCGCCCGTCCCGCCGGCCCCGCCGCCGCCCGTGCCCGTCGAGCCGGCCGAACCGCCGTTGCCGGCGCCGGTGCCGCCCGAGCCGCCGGCTCCGCCCGAGCCGCCGCCGACACCGCCGCCCGTGGCGCCGCTACCGCCCTGGCCCGCGCCGTTCGGGCCGCCGCCCGGCTTCACGTGGCCGGCCGACCCGCTGTGCGAACGCATCCCGTGCTTCGCGCCATGGCGCTGCGTGCCGGCCGGTGGCGGCGGCGCGGTCGTATTGCCGTTGGTGCCCGGCGTCGACATGTCCATCGACGGATTCGGCGCGCCGGTGCCCTCGTCCGAGCGCTGCGAGTTCTGCGCCCACGCGGCCGGCGCGGCCGCGACGATCGCGACAGCCGCGCAGACCAGCACGTGCCGCACGACACACTTCGATTCGAATGCTGACTTCATGGCGTTTTCTCCCTATGGATGATCGCTCGATGGAAATTCCTGCTCCGGTCCTTCAGCAAGGCCCATGCCGTGGTCGGCAGGTTCGCGACGCGGCACGCGGCTTGCGTCCGCCGTCTTCGTACGACCGTCCTGCGAACCCCTACGGAGTCCCTGCCTCATGCCTTCCGCTTCTGCTTCCCACGCGCACGACAAGCCGCACGGCAAGCGCCACACGCGCCGCCCGGGCCGCGCGCGCAGCGCCGACCCGGCCCATCGCAAGCGCTGGTCCGGCAAAGTCACGCAAAAGAGCGATGCGCTCGACATCGAGCCCGACATCTTCAAATCCGACGATCCGGCCGCGATCGCCGCGTCGCTGAAGCGCTCGGCCGAACATAGCCGCCGCCGCAAGGCGTCGCCGTTCCAGTCGGCGATGTCGATGCTGAACTTCTACGTGAACCGCGCCGGCCGCAACCTGCCGAAAACGCGCCGCACCACGCTCGAACGCGCGAAGCGGAAACTGCGCGAAGCCTTCGGCCGCAAGCCCTGACGGCCGGCGCGCCGCTCGTATGCTCGTATCCACCCCTCCGCTGCGATCACACGCATGCACGAAACCCTCTGGTATCTGATCATCGGCGCCGTGCTGCTGGGCATGGGCGTCGTGACGTCCGCACTGCGCCACCTACCCTGCAGCTCGGCGATGATTTACCTGGTGCTCGGCATCGCGCTCGGCCCGGCCGGCGCCGGCCTGCTGCATCTCGACCTCGAACGCGACGGGCAACTGCTGCGCGAGATCGTCGAGGTCGCGCTGCTCGTGTCGCTGTTCGCGATCGGGCTGCGGCTGCGCGTGCCGCTGTCCGACAAGCTGTGGCTCGTGCCGTGCCGCCTCGGGCTGCTCGCGATGATCGTCACCGTGCCGCTGCTCGCCGCGTGCGCGGTGCTCGCGCTGGGCCTTGGCTGGGGCCCCGCGTTGCTGCTCGCGGCGATCCTCGCGCCGACCGACCCGGTGCTCGCGCACGACGTGCAGGTGCACGACCCGGGCGATCGCGACCTGGTGCGCTTCGCGTTGTCCGGCGAAGGCGGGATGAACGACGGCATCGCGCTGCCGTTCGCGCTCGCGGGGCTCGCGCTGTGCGGCGCACCGGATGCGACGCACGGCATCCCGCCGCTGTCCGGCACGTTCGCGCTGGTCGCGCTGTGGGGCATCGCGGGCGCGGCCGCGATCGGCGGCGGGCTCGGCTGGGCCACGACGAAGACGATCGGCTGGCTGCGCACGCGGCACGCGCAGGCGCTCGGCCTCGAAGGCTTCTTCGCGCTCGCGCTGATCGTGCTGTCGTTCGGCGCCGCGCAGCTCGCGCACACGTTCGGCTTCATCGCGACGTTCGCGGCCGGCGTCGCGATGCGACGCGTCGAGCATCGCGCGAGCGGCGACCGCCCGCCGCGCGAAGTGATCGGCCAGATCGATTCGGAAGACGTGGTCGCGACCGAGAAGCATCCGGGGAAAGCGCATGCGTTCATGGCCGAATCGGTGCTCGGCTTCACGATCGAACTCGAACGGATCGCCGAAGCGATCGTGATGACGATGATCGGCAGCGTGCTCTCGACGCTGCCCGGCCCGCTGCTCACGTGGGGCGCCGTCGCGCTGGCCGCCGTGCTGTTCGTCGCCGTGCGTCCGCTCGCGGTGCTGGTCACACTGGCCGGCTCGCGCGCGACGCATGCGCAGCGGCGGCTGATGGCGTGGTTCGGCATCCGCGGGATCGGCTCGTTCTACTACCTGCTGTTCGCGCTCGAGCACGGGCCGTCCGACGTCGTGCGCCCGCTCGCGGCGCCGGTGCTGGCCGTGGTGTCCGCGTCGGTGGTCGCGCACGGGATTTCCGCGACGCCGCTGATGAACTGGTACTACCGGTTGCAGCAGCATCGGCGCTGACGGCTCACGTGTCGGCGCCAAGCCGCGCCCGCATCGCCGCGGTGATGCGCTGGCGCGCCTTCGCGTAGCCCTCCCACGGGTCGCGCTTCAGCGTGTCCAGCCGTTCGTGCAGCGTGTCGATCGTCCATTGCGCGCCGCCCGTCGTCTCGGGCACCTCGTCCCAGTCGAGCGGCACCGACACGCCCATGCCGGGCCGCGCGCGCACCGAATACGCGGCGATCGTGCTCGCGCCGCGCCCGTTGCGCAGGTAGTCGACGAAGATCTTGCCGCGCCGGTGACGCGGCCCCATCGTCGCGGTGAAACGGTCGGGCAGCGTGCCGGCGACGTGCTGCGCGACCGCGCGCGAAAAGTCCTTCACGTCGTCCCAGCCCGCATGCCGCGTGAGCGGCACGACGACGTGCAGCCCCTTGCCGCCGCTCGTCTTGCAGAACGACACGAGCCCGAGTTCGTCGAGCAGCCCGCGCACGAGCTGCGCGGCGTCGATCATCGT
>NZ_BCPP01000418.1:0-5895 GCF_016586125.1 Burkholderia sp. E168m23 | reverse complement strand
GGGGCGAGATCGATTCGATACCGCATCATATCGTATCGAATATCGATACGCAAAAATCTATTTGCGATGTTTTTGATTCGTTTTAAGATCAAGCCATCGTCGCAGTGTCGATCAGCGACCGGCCGGCGCACCGGATTATTCGAGAGGGAGTCACCATGGTTCCGTTCATCAAGCGGTTCGGCGCGCTGGCCGCCGGTTTCGTCACCTGTATCGCACTCTCCACGGCTTCGGCGAGCGCCGTTGCCGCCGAGCCCACGCTGAAGGTCGGCGCGACGGCCACCGGCGTGCCGTTCACGTTTCTCGACGTCAAGAGCAATTCGATCCAGGGGATGATGGTCGATGCGATCACCGCGGCCGGGAAGTCGGCCGGGTTTCGCGTCGACGTGCAGCAGACCGTGTTCTCCGCGCTGATCCCGTCGCTCACCACGCAGAAGATCGACATCATCTCGGCCGCGATGCTGAAGACGCCGGCGCGCCAGCAGGTCGTCGATTTCTCGGACACCGTCTACTCGTTCGGCGAAGGCCTGATCGTGAAGGCCGACGATCCGGGCCGCTATACGTCGATGGACGATTTCAAGGACCAGGTGGTCGGCGCGCAGGTCGGCACCGCATTCGTCGATGCGCTCAACAAGAAGGGCATCTTCAAGGAAGTCCGGACCTACGATTCGATCGCCGACATCATGCGCGACGTCGCGCTCGGCCGTATCAAGGCCGGCTTCGCCGACCAGCCGATCGTCGCGTACCAGATCGAGCACGGCGTCAATCGCCAGGTGCGGCTGGTGCCCGAATACCAGAGCGTCGTGAAGGGGCAGGTGTGCTTCATCGTGCGCAAGGGCGACAACGCGACGCTCGAGCAGCTCAACGGCGCGATCCGCAAGATGAAGAGCGACGGCACGCTGCAGCAGATCCTGCAGAAGTGGCACATGAGCTGAGCGTCGGCGCTCGCTTCCCGACCGGCAACGCCCGCGCGTCGCGGGCATCCCCAGCGGCGTGCCGTTCGGACGTCGCATAGGAGACCTCATGTTTTTCCAGAACGCGATCGATTTCCTGCCGATCCTGCTGAAGGGCGCGGTGGTCACGATCGAGATCACCGCATGCGCGTTCGTGCTCAGCTCGGTGCTCGGGCTGATCCTCGCGCTGCTGAAGGTGTCGCGCAATCGTGCCGTCGCGACGGCCGGCAGCACGATCATCAACGTGATCCGCGGGCTGCCGATCATCGTGCAGCTGTTCTACATGTATTTCGTGCTGCCCGATCTCGGCGTGCAACTGTCGGCGTTCCAGGCCGGCGTGCTCGGTCTCGGCATCGCGTATTCGGCGTATCAGGCCGAGAACTTCCGCGCCGGCATCGAGGCGATCGACCGCGGCCAGATCGAAGCCGCGCACGCGATCGGCATGCGCGGCCCGATGATCATGCGGCGCGTGGTGCTGCCGCAGGCGTTCCGCATCGCGCTGCCGCCGTACGGCAACACGCTGGTGATGCTGCTGAAGGATTCGTCGGTCGCGTCGACCATCACGGTCGCGGAAATCACGCGCGCCGGCCAGCTGATCGCATCGTCGACGTTCCAGAACATGAGTGTCTACACGCTCGTCGCGCTGCTGTATCTCGCGCTCGGCCTGCCGCTGATGTTCGCGGTGAACCGGCTCGGCAAGCGGCTCGCAGTGAGGAGGGGCGCATGATCCGGATCGATTCCATCCATAAACGGTTTCAGCAGCACGCGGTGCTGAAGGGCGTGAGCCTCGACGTACAGCAAGGTGAAGTCGTGTGCCTGATCGGGCCGTCCGGTTCCGGCAAGTCGACCGTGCTGCGCTGTATCAACGGCTTCGAGACCTACGACGAAGGGTCGATCACGATCGACGGCGTGAAGGTCGACGCGCATTCGAAGCGGATTCACGAATTGCGGATGCGGGTCGGCATGGTGTTCCAGCGCTTCAACCTGTTTGCCCACCGCACGGCGCTCGAGAACGTGATGGAAGGGCCGGTGCACGTGCGGCGCGTGCCGGCCGCGCAGGCGCGCGAACAGGCCCGCGCGCTGCTCGACAAGGTCGGCCTCGCGCACCGGATGAATGCGTATCCGTCCGAGCTGTCGGGCGGGCAGCAGCAGCGCGTCGCGATCGCACGTGCGCTTGCGATGGAGCCGCAGGCGATCCTGTTCGACGAGCCGACGTCGGCGCTCGACCCCGAACTCGTCGGCGAAGTGCTGGGCGTGATGCGCGGGCTGGCCCGCGACGGGATGACCATGGTGGTCGTCACGCACGAAATGGCATTCGCCCGCGAGGTGGCCGATCGCGTGTGCTTCCTGCACGACGGCACGATCTGCGAAAGCGGGCCGGCACGCGCGGTGCTGACGCAGCCGAGCCATCCCCGCACGCAGGAATTCCTGCGTCGCCTGCTGGCGTCGGACGGCGCCGACCACCCGGATCGAACATGAGCGCAACGACTGCGGCACCCGGACGGCCCGACGCACAGTGGCCGGATTCGCTGTGGGCGGCGACCGCCGCGCCGGCACCCGATACGCCCGCGCTCGACGCATCGGTGTCGTGCGACGTGGCGATCGTCGGCGCCGGCTTCACGGGCCTGTCGACCGCACTGCATCTGGCCGAACGTGGCGTGAACGTTCGCGTGATCGATGGCGCGCAGCCGGGCTGGGGCGCATCGGGCCGCAACGGCGGGCAAGTGATTCCCGGGCTGAAATACGACCCCGACGAACTGGTCCGCCGGTTCGGCGACGAGGCCGGCGAGCAGCTTGCCGGTATCGTCGGCGGTGCGGCCGATACCGTGTTCGACCTGATCGCGCGGCACGCGATCGACTGCGATGCGCGTCGCGAGGGGTGGATTCAACCCGCGCCGACCACAGCGATGCTCGACACGGTTGCACGCCGTGCGCAGCAATGGGCGGCGCGCGGCGCGCCGGTCGACGTGCTCGGCCGCGACGACGTCGCGCGACGGCTCGGTACGCCAGCGTATGCGGGCGGCTGGATCGATCGCCGTGCCGGCAGCGTGCAGCCGCTCAGCTATACGCGCGGTCTCGTGCGGGCAGCTCAGGCGAGCGGGGCGGTCGTGCACGGGTCGACCCGCGCCGTCGGGCTGACACGTGCCGACGGCCGCTGGCGGGTCGCGACGTCCGGCGGCGCGACGCTGTCGGCCGAGCGCGTCGTGATCGCGACCAACGGCTACACGGACGGGCTGTGGCCCGGCTTGCGCCAGTCGGTGATCGCCGCGAACAGTTTCATCGTCGCGACGGAGCCGCTCGCGCCGGCGCTCGGCCGCGACATCCTCGCCGGCGGCGAGGTCGCATCGGACGCGCGCCGTCTGCTGCTGTACTTTCGCCGTGACGCGGCCGGCCGCCTGCTGATGGGCGGCCGCGGCCCGTTCGCCGAACCGCGCGCGCCGAGCGACTGGCGCCATCTCGAACGCGCGACGACGCTGCTGTATCCGCAACTGAAGGGCGTCCGGTT
The DNA here is from genome assembly GCF_016586125.1 of Burkholderia sp. E168m23. Classification (NCBI taxonomy): domain Bacteria; kingdom Pseudomonadati; phylum Pseudomonadota; class Betaproteobacteria; order Burkholderiales; family Burkholderiaceae; genus Burkholderia; species Burkholderia sp. E168m23. Next base: position 2,439 of record NZ_BCPP01000418.1, on the reverse strand, counting down.
CGAATACCGCTGGGCGGGGCGCGTCGCGATCACCGCGGATTTCCTGCCGCACGTGCACGAGCCCGCGCCGGGCGTGACGATCGCGCTCGGCTACAACGGCCGCGGCATCGCGATGGCGACGACGCTCGGCAAGCATCTGGCCGCGCATCTGTCGGGCGATGCGCAATTGCCGCTGCCGTTCCGCGTCACGCCGATCCGGCCCATTCCGTTGCACGGGCTGCAGCGCTTCTATATCGCGGCCGGGGTCGCCTGGTATCGGTTGCTCGACAGCCTGTCCTGACCTACCTGTGACGGCAGTCGCCATCCGTCGTCCGATCGGGCAGAATCGGCCTGCCCAGTTTCGACCGACGGATACCGCATGACCGACCCGAACGACCCGAACGAATCGCCCGGCCGCCGCGCTTACGCGAGCTTCGCGCAACGCTATGCGGACCTCGCGCCGACGAAGGCGCACAACGGGCTCTACGAGCGGCCGGCATCCATGGCGCTGCTCGGCGACGTAGCAGGCCTGACGGTGCTCGACGCCGGCTGCGGGCCCGGCATCTGCAGCGCGCATCTCGCCGGTCACGGCGCGACCGTGCATGCGTTCGACGTGACGCCGGAGATGGTTGCGCTCGCAAGGACGCGTTGCGCGGGCCTGCCGGTCGACGTCAGGGAAGGCGACCTGGAGGCGCCGCTCGCGTGGCTGCCCGACGCGTCGGTCGACAAGGTGCTGTGCTCGCTCGCGCTCGACTACGTGCGCGATCTCGCGCCGACGCTGCGCGAATTCCGGCGCGTCGCGCGGCCGGGCGGAACGCTCGTGTTCTCGATGGCGCATCCGGTGCGCGACTGGATGGACGAACGCACGCGCGGCGACGGTACGTATTTCGACACGTCCCGCTTCGGTTTCCACTGGTCGGGGTTCGGCGAGCCGAAGCCGTACGTCGAAGCGTGGCGGCGGCCGCTCGCCGACATCCTGAACGCGGTCGCCGACGGCGGCTGGCGGCTCGAGCGCTTCGTCGAACCGACGCCGCTGCCGGAAATGAAAGCCGTATCCGAACGGCTCCATGCGGAGCTGTCGCTGGCACCGGCCTTCCTGTGCATCCGCGCGCGCTGCTGACCCGGCGCGGCGCCCGGCCGGCGCTCAGTGCTGCGCCGGGGCGTCCGTCAGCGTGCCGAGGAACGCTTCGATATCCTTGATGTCCTGCGCCGTCATCGCGGGTTTGTCGCCCGGCTTGCGATCGAACGGCGCATCGGTCACGTCGACGTTCGCGCGATATTTCGGCGGAATGTCGTCGTATTCGTCGACCTTGCCGTCCGCGCCGCGCGAATAGAACTTCTGCGGCGAGATGCTGCGCTCGTTGTAGAACGCCATCACCTGGTCGAGCGTGTGGAATACGCCGTTGTGGAAGAACACGTGGCGTGTCGCCGAATTACGCAGCGTCGGCGTCAGGAACATCCCGCAATACTGTGTCTGGTCCTTCAGGTCGTCGCGGAACGGCCCGCACACGCCGAGATCGTAGAACGCCGGGTTGCGGTTCTGCGCGAGCGCCCGGTTGCGCGGCGCGCCGAGCGCCTCGTACTGGTAATCGGTAAACATCGGCGGCAAGCCGTCCTTGCCGGGTTTCGACAAGTGGCAGCCCGCGCAATTCGCCTTGTCCGGATCGTTGAACAGGCGCAGCCCGCGCAGTTCGGCCTGCGTGAGGCGCGCGCGGCCTTCGAGCCAGCGGTCGTACTTGCTGTCGTACGGATGGAACGACGGATCCTCGACCTGATAGCGCGCGATCGCGAACATCGCTTCCGACACCGCGAGCTGCGGCGTGGAGAACACGCGCGCGCCGAACAACTGCTCGAATTGCGCGCGATGCGACGACTGCGCGAGCTTGCGTGCGACGTCGTCGACGCTCGCATTCGCCATCTCGACCGGATTCAGCAGCGGGCCGAACGCCTGTTGCTGCAGCGTATCGGCGCGGCCGTCCCAGAACATCCCGCCTTGCGGCACGAGCTGCGGCGCGGCCGACGTACCGGCCACCTTCTGCGCCTTGACGACGCCGGCCGCCGCCGTGGCCTGCTGCGCGACGCTCGGCGCGGCGTCGTTTTCACCGGCGTCGGGGCCGATGCTGAAATTCGGCTGGCGGTACAGGTACATCAGCGACGGCGGCGGACGATAGCCCTGCTGCGTCATCGCGAGGCCGCCCGGTTGCACGTCGAGCGCATTCGGTGGGCCATACGCATGATCGGGACTATGGCACGACGCGCACGACTGCTTGCCCGATGCGGACAGCGACGGATCGTGGAACAGCGCGCGCCCGAGCTGCGCGACCGCCGACAGCGGCTGCGCGGCGGGCCGCTGCAGCACGACCGGATGCGGATTCGCGCCGGTCCAGTCGGCGACCACGGTGCCGATCGCCGCCGGCACCTGGGCGGGAAACGCGATCGCGAACGCGCCATAGCCGATCA
>NZ_BCPP01000417.1:0-5894 GCF_016586125.1 Burkholderia sp. E168m23 | reverse complement strand
GCTGTTCCATACGCTGACGGGCACGCTGCCGATCACGTCGGGCTCGATCCTGTTCGACGGCCACGACGTGTCGCACGAACCCGATCACAAGCGCGTGCGGCGCGGCATCGCACGCTCGTTCCAGGTGACGAGCCTGTTTCCGAACCTGAGCGTGCGCGAAAACCTGCGCGTCGCCGCACAGGGCGTCGAATCGCGGCGGGCGCTGAATCCGTGGACGCCGCCGCGCGGCGCGCTCGCGCATGACGGCATCGTCGACGACGTCCTCGAGCGGCTCGGCCTGCAGCGCTTCGCCGACACGGCGGCCGGCGTGCTGTCGCATGGCCAGCAACGCCGGCTCGAGGTCGGCATGGCGCTGGCGGCGCGGCCGCGCGCGATCTTCCTCGACGAGCCGACGTCGGGCATGGGCATCGACGATCTCGACGACATGACGGCGCTGATCCGCGGCCTGCGCGACGACTACACGGTCGTGCTGATCGAGCACAACATGGGCATCGTGATGGATATCTCGGACACGATCACGGTGATGCAGCAGGGGCGCGTGCTGGTCGAAGGCAAACCCGACGTGATTCGCGGCGACGCGCGCGTGCGCAGCGCGTATCTTGGCAACATGATCACCGGAGGCCGCGCATGATGCTCGACGTGAAGGAGGTGCACGCGTGCTACGGCAAGAGCCACGTGCTGCAGGGCATTTCGCTGAACGTGAACGAAGGCGAGACGGTGACGCTGCTCGGCCGCAACGGCGCGGGTAAATCGACGACGCTGAAGACGATCGCGGGCGTCGTCGCGCCGACCGGCGGCACGGTGACGTTCGCGGGCCGGCCGGTGGCCGGGCAGCCGGCGCACCGGATCGCCGCGGGCGGACTGTGCTTCGTGCCCGAGCATCGCGGGATTTTCCGGCTGCTGTCGGTCGAGGAAAACCTGCGGCTCGGCGCGCGCCGCGATTCGCCGTGGCAGCTCGACGATATCTACCGGATCTTTCCGCGCCTGAAGGAGCGCCGCCGCAACGGCGGCGCGCAGTTGTCGGGCGGCGAGCAGCAGATGCTCGCGATCGGCCGCGCGCTGATGAATCATCCGCGGCTGCTGATGCTCGACGAGCCGGTCGAGGGACTCGCGCCGGTGATCGTCGAGGAGATCGTCGAGCAGTTGAAGCGGATCAAGGCAGCCGGCGTCGCGATCCTGCTCGTCGAGCAGAACCTCGAAGTGTGCACGCAGCTCGCGGACCGCCACTTCGTGATCGAACAGGGCGTGATCGTCTACGAAGGCAGCAACGCGGCGTTCGCGGCCGATCATGACGTGAAGGACCGCTACCTGGGTGTCGGTGTCGCATGAGCGCCGTGCCCTTTCAATGCGAGGAATGGCAACGATGCAAGTACAGGATTTGACTCCGGGCGTCGCGGCGTCCGGCTTGCGCGTCGATGGCGCGCGGCTGTGGGACAGCCTGATGCGGCTCGCGCGGATCGGCGCGACCGACAAGGGCGGCGTGTGCCGCCTCGCGCTCACCGAACTCGATCGCGACGCGCGCGACCTGTTCGTCGCATGGGCGAAGGACATCGGTTGCACGGTGCGCGTCGATGCGATCGGCAATATCTTTGCGCGGCGCGCGGGCGAACGGGACGACCTGCCGCCCGTGACGACGGGCAGCCATATCGACACGCAGCCCACTGGCGGCAAGTTCGACGGCAACTACGGCGTGCTGGCCGGCCTCGAGGTGCTGCGTACGCTCGATGAAGCCGGGGTGCGCACGCGCGCGCCGCTCGAGGTGGCCGTCTGGACCAACGAGGAAGGGTCGCGCTTCGTGCCGGTGATGATGGGTTCCGGCGTGTTCGCGGGCGCGTTCACGCTCGACCATGCGCTCGCGCAATGCGACCGCGATGGCGTGTCGGTGCGCGATGCGCTGGCCGCGATCGGCTATGCGGGCAGTGCCGACGACGGGCACGGCGCGCATCCGGTCGGCGCGTATTTCGAAGCGCATATCGAGCAGGGGCCGGTGCTGGAAGCGCATGACACGACGATCGGCGTGGTCGAGGGGGCGCTCGGACAGCGCTGGTACGACGTGACCGTCCACGGAATGGAGGCGCATGCGGGCCCGACGCCGATGGAACTGCGGCGCGACGCGCTGCTGGTCGCAGCCGATCTCGTGCGTGCGGTGAACGGCATCGCGCGTGCGCATCCGCCGCACGGACGCGGCACGGTCGGCTGGGTCGACGTGCACCCGAATTCGCGCAACGTGATTCCCGGCCGCGTGACGTTGACCGTCGACCTGCGCGCGGCCGACGACGCGACGCTGGCGGCGATGGATGCGGAATTGCGTGCGGCATGCGCCGACCACGGCGCGGCGGCCGGGATGCGGATCGACATCGAGCCGGTCGTGTACTTTCCGCCGCAGCCGTTCGATCCGGCGCTGGTCGAGCAGATCCGCGCCGGCGCGAGCGCGCTCGGGCTGTCGTCGATGAACGTGATCAGCGGTGCGGGCCACGACGCGGTGTATCTCGCGCGCGTCGCGCCGACCGCGATGATCTTCGTGCCGTGCAAGGACGGCATCAGCCACAACGAGATCGAAGACGCGGATCCGGTTCATCTGGAAGCCGGCTGCAACGTGCTGCTGCATGCGATGCTGGCCGCGGCCGGGATCGCGGAGGCCAAGCGCGATGAAGATCCTGATTGCCCGGATGAACCACGAGACCAACACGTTCTCGCCGGTGCCGACGCCGCTCGCCGCGTTCGGCCGCAACGGCCCCGACTGGGGCGACGACGCGTATCGCGCGAATCGCGGGATGCGTACCGCGATGGCGGCGTTCATCGACGCGGCCGAACGCGCGGGCGCGGACATCGTGACGCCCGTGTCGGCGGCTGCGAACCCCAGCGGGCCGGTCGCGGCCGACGCGTATGCGGCGATCTGCGATGCGATCGTCGCCGCGGCGCCGGGCTGCGACGCGGTGATGCTCGACCTGCATGGCGCGATGGTTGCCGAGCAGAGCGCGGACGGCGAGGGCGACCTGCTCGCGCGCGTGCGCGCGGCGCTGCCCGACGCGCCGATCGCGGTCGCGCTCGACCTGCACGCGAACGTCACGCAGAAGATGGTCGATCACGCGGACGTGATCGTCAGTTTCAAGACCTATCCACACGTCGACATGTACGAGACGGGCGAGCACGCGGCGCGGCTGCTGCTCGACCGGCTGCACGGCCGCGCGCGGCCCGTGCTCGCGTGGCGGCAGCCGCCGCTGATGACGTCGACGCTGCGCAGCGCGAGCGCGGAAGGCGCGATGCGGCGCGCGGTGGAGGCCGCGCGCGCGGCCGAGTCCGACGGGATGCTCGCGGTGTCGGTCCTGCCCGGCTTCTCGCTCGCGGATATTCCTGCACCGTGCATCAGTGTGGTCGTGGTGGCCGATGGCGACCGCGCCGCCGCCGACGCAGTGGCCGAGCGCATCGCGCGGCAGATCTGGGACGCGCGCGACGAATTCGTCTATCGCAGCGCGCCGCTCGCCGAATCGGTTGCGCAGGCCGCGGCGCTCGCACAGGGCGCGGACCGCCCCGTGCTGATGCTCGATCACGGCGACAACTGCATGTCGGGCGGCCCGTGCGACACGATGGACCTGCTCGAAGCCGCGCTCGCGCACGGGCTCGACGGAATCGTCAGCGGACCGTTGTGCGACCCGGACGCGGTCGCGGCGCTGATCGATGCGGGCGTCGGCGCCACCGTCACGGTGCCGGTCGGCAACCGGTTGCCGTCGCATGGCGGCGTGCGGCGCGAACCGTTTCGCGCGACGGGCATCGTGCGCGCGATCACCGACGGCGAATACGTGATCACCGGGCCGACGTATACCGGGCAGCGTGCGTACATGGGCCGCGCGGCCGTGCTCGACATCGGCACGGCCACGCTCGTCGTCACCGAGCGCACGCAGGAGCCGTGGGATCTCGGCGTGTTCGAGAGCGTGGGCGTCGATCCGCGCCGTGCGCGCTTCCTGCTGCTGAAGTCGCGGATGTATTGCCGGCCGGTATTCGTGCCGATTTCGTCCGCGCTGGTCGAATGCGACAGCCGCGGCGTGACGGGCTCGGACTACGGGCTGTTTCGCTACGAGCGGCTCGCGCGGCCGGTGTATCCGCTCGACGACATCGTCGAGTGGTCGTCGGACACGCGACGCACGGATTGACGGAACCGAAGCGGAACCGAACCGAACCGGAACGAGACGCCGGGTCGGCCCGCTTTCGGGCATCATGCGATGGCGCCGGCCCGTCGAGCAGCAGGGTCGGGCAATCCATTGCGTCCGCAACCGATCCGGAGAACCGACCGCCATGCATTCGAACCTTTTCCGCCAGCGCAGCGCGCGCCTGCTCGCCGCGCTGACCCTCGCCACGACGGCCGTTACCGTGCATGCCGCCGACTGGATCGTGTCCGGCAACGACGGCAAGTACCAGCGCGTCGAGGGCCGCGACACCTATTTGCCTTCCCCGCCCGCCGACACGCTCACGCTGCTCGATGCGAGTACCTTCCCGCCGAAGGTCGCGCTGCAGGTCGACGTCGAGAACGGCATCCAGGGGCCGCCGCAGGCCGTCGCGATCACGCCCGACGCGAAGCTTGCGCTGGTCGGCGCGCCGACGCGCTATGACACGGCCGCGAAGCAGCTCGTATTCGACACGTTTCTACAAGTCGTGAATCTCGACAGCGCACCGCCCGCGATCACGCGCATCGAGCTCGGCACGCATCCGCAAGGGATCGCGATCGATCGCTCGGGCCGGCTTGCGCTCGTCGCCAACGTCGACGGCCGCGTGTCGATCCTGCGCATCGACGGCACGCAGGTGACGCTCGAAGGCAACCTGAAAATCGGCAAGAAGCGGCTGGCCGGGATCAGCTTCACGCACGACGGCAGGCATGCGCTCGTGTCGCTGCGCGACGAGCAGGGCATCGCGGTGCTGAACGTCGACGACGGCAAGGTGACCGACAGCGGCACGCGTCTGAGCACGGGCGTCGCGCCTTACACGATCGACGTGTCGAGCGACAACCGCTGGGCCGTCGTCAGCAACGTCGGGCTCGCCGGGCTACCGGGTTACACCGGCACGCTGGCGGGCGACGCCGATTCGGTCGCGCTGATCGACGTGTCGCGCGTGCCGTTCCGCACGGTTCAGTACCTGACGGTGCCGTCGCTGCCGGAAGGCGTCGCGATTTCGCCGAACGGCAAGTGGATCGCCGTGCAGGCGATGGACGGCTCGAACCTCACGGCCGACAACCCGGGCCGCCACAAGATCGGCAAGGTGCTGCTGTTCGAGATCCGCGACGGGCGGGCCGTGAAGGTGAACGAGGTGCCGGGCGGCGAAGCCGCGCAGGGCATCGTGTTTACCGCGGACAGCCGGCACGTGATCGTGCAATTCAACGTCGAACGGCAGCTTGCGCTGTATGCGGTGGAAGGCGGCAAGCTGCGCGATACGGGCAAGCGGATCGCGCTGACGGGCGGGCCGTCTTCGTTGAGGACGTTGCCGCGCTGACGCGTCGTCGGACGCTTCGTGTATTCGTTCGTATCCCTGAGTGAAAACGGCACCCGGTTTCTTCGGGTGCCCGTCGAGACCCCTCCTTTCCAGTCTGGTTGCAACGCAACAAGCCTCGGCAATTTGTACCCAAAGCCACTTAACTCCCATTTGTTTAGTTAAACAAACTGAAAATTCGGGAAACTTCTTGTGGTGAATAAACAGTCGTTGCGGCACTGTAGGCCCGCGGGAACGGCGCCGATGGTCCGAGGTAAATCGCGGGCCGCGCGATAGCGCGCCGGATATTCACAAGCGGAAGTCCGTGCGACGCCGATGGGAGACCAGCCGGCGTCGCGCCGCGCAAGGCGGCAAGCCTGACGTCCCGCCGGAACATCGTCGATGCAGGATGACTCGTTTAATTAACGGTGCTAAAC
>NZ_BCPP01000416.1:0-5895 GCF_016586125.1 Burkholderia sp. E168m23 | reverse complement strand
CCGATCCACAGTGCGAACGCGCCGAGGGCCAGCGCCCGGTCGCTTTTGCCGAACGGGCCGTCGTAGCGGCGCGTCGCACCGACGAGCGGGCCGATCAGCCCCGCGCATTCGACGATCACCGCCGTCAGCGCGAACAGCCAGACGTCCGCCGGAGCGAACGCGGGAATGGCGAGGAACGGCAGCACGAGCGCGACGTCGGACACGATGTCGCCCAGCTCGTTCAGGTAGGCGCCGAGCGTGCTCTTCTGCCCGTGCTCGCGCGCGAGCATCCCGTCGATCGCGTTGAGCGCCATCCGCGCGAACAGCCACAGCGGGATCAGCAGGAACAGCGCGCGGGCGAACACGCCGAGCCCGGCGAGCGCGCCGACGACGATCGAGCCGCCTGCCGCGAACAGCGTGACCTGGTTGGCCGTGACGCCGCGTTCGGCGAGCGAATCCGCGAACGGGCGCAGACGATTCTGGAATTTGGGTTTGAGTGCGTAGAGGCTCATCGTTTCGTATTCGTTTTATTCGTGCGGCCTGGCCGGATACGTTTCCCGCCGCCATGCCCCGGGCGGCGAAACGGCCTGCGTCGGCCTGGATTGAACGGCCCTCATCGTCGCCGAGCGGCCTCGATGCGTCAAGCCTGCGGGCCGGCCCGCCCGCGCGGCGCCAATCTGGCGTTTTTCGGCGAAACTCGCGATAATCCGCTGGCCCGATCGCAGCGAGATCCATTCGAACTGCAGACGGGCACTCGTGCAACAGCCAATTATCACGCCGCCGACCGGCGCATTCGCCGCGACGCGACAGCGTGCGACGGCGAATCGTCCGATTATCGCGGACCTGCGACAGGCAGCCACGAATTTGAAAAAATTTAAACAAGAGCCGTCCGGCGCGCATCCTGCCGCGCCGGCATTCCGGGGTTCCGCCCGCCGCGCATGCGCAGCGGGCCGGGCATGCACGCAGGAGGCCACACGCCGATGAACATCCTCAACGTCTGGCAGCGCGACTTCCTGCTGTCCATCGTGCGGCTCGTCGCCGGCGCGTATCCGGTCTGGCATCAGGCGCCGCCGTCCCCGACGCAGAAGATCTATTTCTCGAACCACACGAGCCACATCGACACGCTCGCGATCCTCGCCGCACTGCCGCGCGACGTGCGCGCGGTCGTGCGGCCGGTCGCCGCGCGCGACTACTGGGACAGCAGCGACCTGAAGCGCCACATCGCGCAGAAGCTGCTGAACGTCGTGCTGATCGACCGTCATCGCGAAAACGGCGGCGACCCGCTGGAGCCGGTGCGCGACGCGCTGCGACAGGGCCACTCGATCATCATCTTCCCGGAAGGCACGCGCGGCGCCGACGTGTTGCCGCAGCCGTTCAAGAGCGGGCTGTTCCATCTCGCGACCGAGTTCCCGGACGTCGCGCTCGCGCCCGTCTACCTCGAGAACCTGCAGCGCATCATGCCGAAGGGCGCGATCTGGCCCGTGCCGCTGATCTGCAAGGTGCATTTCGGTGCGAACGACGCGCTCGGCGTTCAGGAAGACAAGCCGACGTTCCTCGCCCGCATGCGCGACGCGGTCATCGCGCTCGCGCCGCCGCAACGGCCGGCCGGCTGAACGCGGCGCGCCCCCTTTCCCTTTTCCGGATACCAACCATGCGAACCCTCTTCTGGGAACTGGTCGCGGGCGTCACGGGCGTGCTCGTCGTTGCGACCGTGATCGGCGCGATCCTCGGCGCGCGCAGCGGCGGCACCAGCGCGACCATCGTCAACCTGAATCAGCGCATCCGCGCGTGGTGGGCCATGATCGCGATCATGGCCGTCGCGATCGGCCTCGGCAACAACGTCACGTACCTGGTGTTCGCGCTGCTGTCGTACCTGACGCTGCGCGAATTCATCACGCTCACGCCGACCACCGCGAGCGACCATACGACGCTCTTCATCGCGTTCTTCATCGCGATCCCCGTTCAATACCTGCTGCTCGGCATCAACTGGTACGGGATGTATTCGATCTTCGTGCCCGTGCACCTGTTCTTCGCGATGTCGCTCGTGTCGGCGCTCACGCAGGACACGCGCGACTTCCTGAGCCGCAACGCGAAGATCAACTGGGCGCTGATGGTGTGCGTGTACGGGCTGAGCCACGCGCCGGCCGTGCTGATCCTCGACATTCCGCGCTACGCCGGGCAGAACGCACTGCTGCTGTTCTTCTTCCTGTTCGTCGTGCAGATCAGCGACGTGCTGCAATACGTGGTCGGCAAGCTGTTCGGACGCCGCAAGATCGCGCCGCAGCTGTCGCCGTCGAAGACGATCGAGGGCTTCGTCGGCGGCGGCCTGCTGGCCACGCTGTGCGGCGCGTCGCTGTATCGCGTGACGCCGTTCAGCTTCGGCGCGGCGTTCGGGATCTCGCTCGCGATCGTGATCGCTGGCTTCGTCGGCGGGCTCGTGCTGTCGGCCGTCAAGCGCTCGCTCGGCACGAAGGACTGGGGCTCGATGATCGCCGGCCACGGCGGGATGCTCGATCGCGTCGATTCGATCTGCTTCGCCGCACCGGTGTTCTTCCACCTGGTGCGCTACCTGTACGTGTGATGCGCAGGCGGCGCAATGCCGCCCGTTCCCGCGCCACGGATCAGTACCCGTCGCGCAGCGCCTTCGGCACGACGTAGCGGCCGCGCGCGGCGTCGAACTTCACCGTGTAGCGTGCGTGGATCGCCTTGTCGCCGCGCGTACCGGTTTCCGTGACCATCAGCGGATAGACGTCGCCCGTGCCGGTCGTGTCCGGCGCGATCTCGAAGCGACGTTCCTCGCAGCGCGCGCGAACATGCGCGCATTCCGTCGACTCGGCATTGTCGAGCGCCTCGTCGATGCGCGCCGCCGCATGCACCAGAGAATTGCCGTATGGCAGCCAGATCGAACGAAAGCGTTGCGTGTAGCCCTGCCGCGTGTCGCTTTCGCCGATCACGAACCCGAACAGGTGCGGCCCGAGCCGCTCGATGCGCACCGTGCCCGGTTCGCCTCGCTCGCCCGATGCGATCTCCGTTTTCTTCGCGATCGGTTCGAGCGTCCTGCCGTCCGGCGAAGGCTGCAGCACGTACAGGTCGATCGCGCCCGGTGTCGCGTCCGAATCCATACCCGGCATCCCGTTCTGCACCGCTGCCTCCGTCTCGCCGCACATCGCGAGCAGCGTGCGCGGGCCATCCGCGGTCGCCACGCGCAGCACGCCGCACGGCGAATGGATGAAATCGCCCTCGTCCGCCTGCCAGCCCTTGCGGTCCGCACGCCAGTCGCCGTATGTGCCGTGGATGAAGGTTTTCAGTTGACGGTCGGGCTGGGCCGGCTCGGCGGCATGAACGGGCGACAGCGCGGCGAGCGCCGTGAGTGCGCCAAGGGCGGCGAGCGGCTTAAGACGGCGGTTCCGGTTCTGGAGGGCCATGACGAGATCAGTTCGGATTGATATGTGGCGAATTGTTGCAGACTCAACGGATCAAGGTTGCCGGGGCGCGATGCCGGTGCCGTCCGGCTTCAGCCGCGCGGTGCGCACCCACCCTTCGGCGATGCCGCGTGTGCGCGGATTCAGGTAGACGATCGACGTGAAGCGGCCGTACTCGGTCCGCGCATCGACGTGGTCGTGCTCGACGATGAAGAGCCCATCGATCCCGCATGCGTCGTCCGGTGCGGAAAAGAACGGTAGCCGCCCGTTGCCGATGACGACGCGCCCGGCGTCGCTGCCCATCACGTAATCGCCTTGCGCCTGCGCACGGCGGTTCAGCGCATCGCAATCGACGGCACTCTGTACCGGCGTCGCCGATACCGCGCACGTCGCCACGAAATGCGACAGCGCGCGCCGGTCGATCCTGAGCACGTCCGGCCGATCAGGATCGCGCGTGACGTCGAGCGCTTGCATCGCGCGCGTATCGAGCGTCACCCAGCCGACCGTCGCTTCGCGATTCGGCGTGCCCGGATGGTCGGGGCTCGTGAACAGGCGGATCCGGTAAACGTCGCCGTTGCGCTCCTCCACGGCGGCATGGATGTCGCGCCGGGCGAACGCGGTCTGCGGCAGTGCAGGCACGATCAGTGCCGTCAGTCGTTCGTTGCACGACGACGCCGGCGCGGCGGCGGCGACCTGCACGGCCAGCGAGCCGACACACGCGAGCGCGACGCGCACCGCGATGGCCGCGCACCGGCTTCGCCGTCCGGCCCCGCCCTTCGCGCCGGTCGGCGTTACGATCTCGTTCTTCACTCCAGGCTCCGTTCGGTACGCGCGGGAATCGACCCGCGAGGCCGTAGCGTACACGCAGGCGCGACGAGCCACATCCACCGACACCGGCGATGAACCTGAAGCGCGACATCGTCCAGCTTGCCGACCGCGACGGCGACACGCACGACAACCTGCTGCACGATCCTCGACTATCGTCGGGATCAGCACCTGCACGTCGCCGGCGAGCGCATCGCGCACGCGGACGGGCATCGCGAACTGCTGATCCCGTGAGTCCGAATGTGAGTGTGAACGCGCGCCCGGTTGACTATGCACACGGTCACGCCGTCACACCGGATCCGGCACCTCGATCGCCAGCAACGCCGAACTGACCGCCTTGCCGTGCGCATCGAGCGCGAGCGAGCGCGTGACGCCGCCGCCGAGCGCATCGCGCAGCACGAAGTTGAACGCACCGAGCGCCGGCAATTCGTGGCGCACGACGTCGCCGTGCACGATGCCCGCGAGTCGCGCCTTCACCGTTGCCGCATCCAGATGCATGCACAGATGGTCGTAATGACGCGGATCGTGGCAGATGACCGACACGTTCAGCGTATTGCCCTTGTCGCCGGTGCGCGCATGCGCGAGTTCACGCAGTTGCATCAGGCCTCCACGAATGAAAACGACGGCGTCACGGCCGCGCGCGGCAGCAGCACCGACTGCACCGCGATCACCTCGCGTGTCGACTTGAACGCGCCGCCGCCGCCGGCCGGCCCGTTCGTATAGAGCGTCTCGACTTCGTTGCCGATCCGCGCGGCTTCGGCGGCGTTCGTCGCGCGTCCGGCCACCCGCACGCGGACTTCACTCGGCTCACCGCGCACGGCCGGCGTCGCGTCGCCATACAGCGCATCGACGCCGATCAGGTCGAAGCGCAGCTCGCTCGCCGCGACGCCGGTCAGCGCGAGCCGCTCGCGAACGATGTCGAGTGCCAGACGTGCACGCGCGAGCGCGCCCGGGCCGCCGTACGAAATCTGGCCTTCGCCGATCCAGCCGTCGACGTAAGCCACCGACGCCTTCAGCGTATCGGGCCGCGCGGTGCCGCGCCCGCCCGTCACGCGCACGCGATCGGCCGCCTCCTCGGCAACCGTCACGCGCGTGAAATCGGCCACGACGTCGGGCTGCAGATACCGCGCCGGGTCGTGAATCTCGTAGAGCAGCTGTTCCTTGCAGGTCGCCGCGCTCACGCGGCCGCCCGCGTGCGGCACCTTCGTGATCACGACCGAGCCGTCGGCCGCGACCTCGCCGATCGGAAAGCCGAGCCGCGCGAGATTCGGCACGTCCTTGTAGCCGGGATCGGCGAAATAGCCGCCCGTCACCTGCCCCGCGCATTCGAGCAGATGGCCGACGACGGTCGCAGCGCCCAGCGTGTCCCAGTCGTCCATCCGCCAGCCGAACGCATGGATCAGCGGCGCGGCGAACAGCGACGGATCGGCGACGCGCCCGGTCAGCACGACGTCCGCGCCGGCCGCGAGCGCGTCGACGATCGGCGCGGCGCCGAGATACGCGTTCGCGGACACGATGCGGTCGCGATACGCGGCGACGTCGTCGCCCGATTCCTCGAAACGGAACGCGCCGCGCAGCACGACGTCGAGCACGTCGTCGCCTTCGACCGCCGCGACCTTCAGCCCCGCGATGCCGAGCGATTGCGCGATCTGCGCGGTACGCCGTGCGG
>NZ_BCPP01000415.1:0-5905 GCF_016586125.1 Burkholderia sp. E168m23 | reverse complement strand
TGCGCGCTCACGTCGGGCAGGCGGCCCGGCGCGCCGCGCACCGCGACCTTGTACGGTGCGTCGCCGACCACGTGCTCGAGCAGCGCGGCGGCCGCACCGTGCAGGTTCAGGCCGCGGGCGGCGTCGAGCGCGAGCCGGCCGTCGACGTCCACCGCGTACGGGCCGTGCGACCGGAAGCTGCCGTTCGCGCGCACCGGGCCGCCGAGGAAGCGCCCCGACAGGTCGTGCAGCGACGCGCCGGCCTCGGTGAAGCGCACGCTGCCGCGCAGGGCCGACAGCGGCGGCACGCCGCTCGTCGACAGCGTGTTGCCGCCGAACGCGAGCGCGCCTTCGACGTGCGTGTGCGGATGGGGGACGTGTTGCGGAATCGTGATCTTCAGCGCGAGCGACGCGGGCCCCTGCGCGTCGATCCGCTGGCCGATATGGTTGCTCATCGTGCCGAGCGAGCTGTTGTCCGCGTAGTCGATCAGGTCGGTGAGCGGGCCCTGCGCATGGCCGTCGATGATCAGCGGCGAGTGCGACGGATTGCCGAGGTCGTCGATGCGGCCCGCGACCTTCGTCAGCGCGACGCGCTTGTAGTGCGCGCGCTGGATGTCGAAACGCAGCTTGTTCTGCGCGAGCTCGAACACGCCGTCGATCCCGTCGAGCGCCGGCCAGACGCTCGGCGTGCCGTTCGCGAGCTTGCGCGGCGGGTACGGCGTCGGCTCGAAGCGGCCGCCGGTGAACGGCGCGACGATATGGAACACGCCGGCGTCCGGCTCGTGTTCGAACGGGAATTTCTCGAGCGGGCCGCGCGCGACGATCGACGCGCCCTTGCTCACGGTGCCGTCCTGCAATGCGTGGCCGAGATAGTCGCGCAGGTGCTCGGACATCCCGGTCGGCAGGTAGCGCGGAATGCGCGCGACCGACGCGCGGGCGAAATCGGCGCGCAGGTCGAGCGTGCCGCGGCCGTGGCCCGGGTTCGTGTACGAGCCCGACACCGCGATTTCGGCATCGGGATTCGACACGAGCAGGTCGGGCAGCGACACGTCGACGCGCGCATGCTTGTCGCCGGGCGCGGGCGTGATCGTCCATTTGGCGTTGCCGCGCAACCGGTCGAACGTCAGGCGCGGCTCGTCGAATTCGCCGGGCACGGTGACCGCCGCTTTGACGGTGTCGATATGCGCGGAGCCGCCCGTCTCGTTTGCATCGACGCGGCCCCACAGGTTCTCGACACCCGGCCAGCCGGCGCGCGGGTGGCCGCGCGGCGAGAGCCCGGGCGGCGGCTCCTGCGCGGCGAAGCTGATGCCTTGCAGATCGCCGAGGAAGCGGTAGCGGACGATCGGCGCGGCGCCCATGCGCCGCTCCTCGTCGGCGAGATCGGCATGCGCGGGTTTCGCGCGCTCGACCTCGATGTGATAGTTCGACACCATCCCGCGCGGGTCGATCTTGATCAGCTCGTTGCGCAGGCGCGCCGGCAGCGGCAGCCCGCGGATGAATTCGCTGAGGATGCCGAGATCGACGCGGTCGCCCACCACGCTGAGCAGTTGCCCCTGGTTCGCGGTCGGCACGCGGTAGCGCGCCGTCAGCGTCGACAGCGCGAGCGAGCGGGCGAGCGGCGTGCCGTCCGGCAGCGGCGGCTGGCCGAGTTCCGCATTGAAGCGCGTCAGGTGCAGCGTGTAGTCGTGGCCCGCATCGAGCACCATGTCCCAGCCGAAGCCGACCGTCGGCACGTCGAGCCGCGGCTGCGTCGGGCGCACGCGCAGCGCGACGTCGGCGCCTTGCAGGTCGCCGCCCGCCGAGCGCAGGTGGCCGTCGCCGAAGGTCGCCCAGATCGCGTTGTCGATCCGGCCCGCATGGATCGTGAGCGGCACGTCGAGATAGCGCGTGAGCGTCTGCAGGTCGACGGGGCCGGTCGACAGGTAGGCGTCGCCGGTCCAGTTCGCCGGCTTGCCGATCGGCGCGAGCGGCTTGTGCCTGAAGCGCGCGCGGAAATCGAGCGGGCCGAGCAGCAGCGTGCCGTTGGCCGGCGCCTGCAGCGCCGCCTTGTGCACGCGGCCGTCGTTGAGCAGCCGCGATCCGGATGCCGGACAGCACGAGCTCCGGCGCGGCGTGCTGCGCATCGCGCCAGCGCAGCGTGCCGCCGCGCAGCACGATCGCCTCCTGTTTGAGCAGCCAGGTGCCGAACGTGTCGTTGCCGCCGTGGGTGGTGGCGACGCCGACGCCCGCGACGCTCAGCGAGCCGTCGGCCGCCCGCGCGACCACGAGATCGGGCTGGTCGACGATCAGGCTCGACAGCGCGGGCGACAGCCGCAGCAGCGACATCCACGACAGCGCGGCCGTCGCATGTGGCACCGACAGCGCGACCTTGCCGTCACGGCCGCGAATCGTCAGGTTCGTGAGTTCGACGCCCGGCTGCATGCCGGACCAGTTCGGGGAAAGCTTGCCGATCGAAAGCTGGGCGTGGAGCTTGTCGGACACGGCGCGCTCGATGCGCGGGCGGAATTCGTCGATGCGGGGCAACACCACGTAGCGCAGCCCGAGGAAGGCGCCGGACGCGATGAAGTAGGTGCCGATCCCGACTGCCAGCGTCACCCTGAACACGCGACGCAGGACCGGATGATCGTGCTTCGGAGGTCCCGCTTCGGGCGCAGCTACGGCGGATTCCTGACGGTCGGACATGCGGCGGACGGGCGGCGATATGGTAGTTTTGCAGACTGACGTTGAAATGTATCACAGGGGTTCGTGCCGGCGGCCGTTGGGGGCAGCACGGCACGGGCTTTCCGGCGCGCGGTGTCGCGACGGGCGCGTGCGCGTCCGGCGAGGCCGCGCCGAGTCCATGGGGCTGGCCGGCCGCGGGGCGCGCACGCGCCGGCCCGCGGCCGGCCAGCCTTTTCCGCCAGGCCCGCTTCTCGATGACCGACGCTTCCGCCCTGATCAGCACGTCCTATTCCCGATACCTTGCCCGCGCGGCTGCCGCGCGGCCCGCGCTGGCCGAACAGATTGCCGCGTGGGCGGCCGCGCCGCTTGGCCGCGCGCAGCTCGACGCGCGCCTCACCGAGTTGCTCGCGACGCCCGCCGGCACGGCCGCGCCGGGCGAGGAGCAACTGAAGCGCGCGCTGCGGCAGTTGCGCGCCGAGGCGTTCGGTGCGGTCGCGGAACGCGACCTGCGCGGGCTGGCGGACGTCGCCGAGGTCACCGGCGCGATGACCGATCTCGCCGAAGTGGCCGTGCAGCGCTCGCTCGCGCTGCTGTCGGCCGAACTCGAGGCGCTGTACGGAGAGCCGCGCGGCGCCGACGGCCAGCGCGTCGTGCTCGGCGTGGTCGGGATGGGCAAGCTCGGCGGCCGCGAGTTGAACGTGTCGTCGGACATCGACCTGATCTTCGTCTACGAGGACGACGGCGAAACCACCGGCGGCACGCGTTCGCCGCTGTCCACGCAGGAATACTTCACGCGGCTCGGCCGGCGCCTGATCGGCGTGCTGTCCGAGGTCACGGCCGACGGCTACGTGTTTCGCGTCGACATGCGGCTGCGCCCGAACGGCGATTCGGGGCCGCTCGTCTGCAGCATCGGCATGCTCGAGGAATATTTCTACGTGCAGGGGCGCGAGTGGGAGCGCTATGCGTGGATCAAGGGGCGGCTCGTGTCGGAAGGCGACAGCGACGCCGCGCAGCGGCTGGCGGCGCAGCTGGAATCGATCGTCAAGCCGTTCGTCTACCGTCGCTATCTCGATTTCGGCGTGATCGGCGCGATCCGTTCGCTGCACCAGCAGATCCGGCACGAAGCCGCGCGGCGCGCGTCGATGCGGCCCGACAAGGCCGACGACATCAAGCTCGGGCGCGGCGGGATCCGCGAGATCGAGTTCAGCGCGCAGGTATTCCAGCTGATCCGCGGCGGCCAGGATGCGGAATTCCGCGTGCGGCCGACGCTCGCGGTGCTGCGGCATGCGCAGGCGCGCGGGCTGATCGGCGACGACGTGTGCGCGCGCCTGACCGACGCCTACAATTTCCTGCGCACGCTCGAGCACCGGCTGCAGTACCGCAACGACGCGCAGACGCACGCGATGCCGGTCGAGCCCGACGAGCGCGCGGCGCTGGCCGCGTCGCTCGGTTTTGCCGACTATGCGGCGCTGATGACGGTGCTGGACGAACACCGGAACTTCGTCGAGGCGCAGTTCGACCAGATCTTCGCGGACAAGGTGAAGGGCGGCGGCCCTTGCACGGCGGGTGACGACACGGCCGCCGCGTGGATCTGGAGCGGCGCGCTGGCCGACGACGGCGAGGACGACGCGCTGGTCGCGCGCCTCGACGGCCTCGGGTTCGCCGATCCGGCCGCCGTGCTCGCGCGGCTGCGCGCGATCTGGCAATCGTCGCGCTATACCGGGCTGCCGGAAAAGAGCCGGCAGCGCTTCGACAGCGTCGCGCAGCGCGCGCTCGACGCCGCGCCGACGATCGACGCCGCGCGCCGCGACGACACGATCGTGCGCCTGTTCGACCTGCTCGAGACGGTGAGCCGGCGCGGCGTCTATCTCGCGCTGCTGACCGAATATCCGGCCGCGCTCGACCGCGTGCTGTCGGTGCTCGGCGCGACGCGCTGGGGCGGCGGCTACCTGATCCGCCACCCGCAGCTGCTCGACGAATTGCTCGATGACGAGGCGATCGCGAGCCCGTTCGACTGGCCCGCGTTCAAGGATGCGCTGCGCGCGCGGCTCGCGGCGGCCGACGGCCCCGAGCAGCAGATGGACCTGCTGCGCCACGCGCAGCATGCGGAGGTGTTCCGGATCCTGCTGATCGACCTGGCCGGGCAACTGTCGGTCGAGCATGTGAGCGACCGGCTGTCCGAGCTGGCCGACGCGGTGCTCGACGTGACGATCGAAGTCGTCTGGTCGCAGCTCGCGAAGCGCCACCGCGACGTGCCGAAGTTCGCGGTGATCGCGTACGGCAAGCTGGGCGGCAAGGAGCTCGGCTACGCGTCGGATCTCGACCTGATCTTCCTGTACGACGACCCGGACGAGCGCTCGGCGGACGTCTACACGACCTTCACGCGGCGCCTGATCACGTGGCTCACGACCGCGACCGGCGCGGGCGCGCTATTCGACATCGACCTGCGGCTGCGGCCGAACGGCGAGGCCGGGCTGCTCGTCACCGATCTCGACGCGTTCCGCCGCTACCAGTTGCGCGAGGGCGATGCGGCGAACACCGCGTGGGTGTGGGAGCACCAGGCGCTGACGCGCGCCCGCTACAGTGCGGGCGACGCGCAGATCGGCGCGGCTTTCGAGGCGATCCGCCAGCAGGTGCTGACGACGCCGCGCGACGGGGCGGTGCTCGCGAAGGAGATCGTCGACATGCGCGGCAAGGTGTTCGCCGGCCATCCGAACCACACCGAGCTGTTCGACCTGAAGCACGATCGCGGCGGGATGGTCGACATCGAGTTCATCGTCCAGTATTGGGTGCTGCTGCATGCGTCGAGCGACGCGGAGCTGATCCGCAATACCGGCAACATCGCGCTGCTGCGCGAGGTCGCGCGCTTCGGGCTGATGGGCGAGGACGAGGCCGAGCGCGTCGGCGCGGCGTACCGCAAGTACCGGAAACTCCAGCACAAGCTGCGGCTCGACGGGATGGAGAAGGCACGCGTCGATCCGGCAGTGGTGGCCGACGAGCGGGCGGCCGTGACGGCGCTGTGGGAGCGCGTGTTCGGGGCCGTTGATGTTCGGGGCGGCTGAAACGGGCGTTTGAGGCGCGCGTTCGAATTCCATGGACGATTCGGCGGCGCAAGGCGGATGCGATCGAGCGGCCGATCGTCCGTCCGTGAAAAAAGACCGGCGCACGCGCCGGTCTTCCTGCATTCGGCCAACGCGGTGCCAGCGTCAGGCCGCCAGCATTTCCTTCGCGTGCTTGCGTGTGGTGGCCGTGATTTCCAGCCCGC
>NZ_BCPP01000414.1:0-5913 GCF_016586125.1 Burkholderia sp. E168m23 | reverse complement strand
TCGCGACGCGCGCGACGGTCAGCGCCTCGCCCATCATCACGATACCGAACACGAACGCGCCGACCGCGCCGATGCCCGTCCACACCGCGTATGCGGTGCCGAGCGGCAACTGGCGCATCGCGACCGCGAGCAGCCCGAAGCTGGCCAGCGCCGTCACGATCGTAAACACCGACGGACCGAGCTTCGTGAAGCCGTCCGACGATTTCAAGCCGGCCGCCCAGGCCACTTCCAGCAAACCGGCGATCAACAACCATACCCACGCCATCTCGACGTACTCCAGATCGGATGGGGCCGTCCCCGTTGAAGCGAATGGCCCGGGGTCGTCCCCGGGCGGCGCCGAGTATAACAAGAGGCTTACGGACCTGCCGGCTGCCGGCCACGTCGGTGGCCGATGCGGGGCGCGATCGGCCGGCCGCGCTCAGTTCGCCACGCGCTTCGGCGCACCGCCGCCGACGCAGCGATCGTCGCGGTACAGCGCCCACTCCTCGCACACGCGGCCATCCTCGAACACGCACATCCCGACCTGCCCGCTCGACAGGTTGCGGATCACGTGGCGACCGCCGAGCTTCTCGCAGTTGACTGACGCGGGATTGGCCAGCGCCACCTGCGCGGGCGGCTGCTGCCCGGGCGGCAACGGCTGGGCGAACGCGCCGGGCGCGACCAGCGCCAGCGCACGGATGACGACCAGACGGACGGACATTGCACGCTCCTCGTTTTCGTTCGCGGAACGGTCAGGATAGCGGGGATTGCGCAACGGGTGTGCAAGGCCGGCGCCGGTCGAGAGACTGTCGCGCCGGCGCAACCGTGCCGATGCGCGGCGTCACGGCCGCATGCGCCGCCGCGCACCGCCCGTCACACGGCGCCGACGAGCCGGTAGCCGACGCCCGTCTCGGTGACGATGTGCTCGGGCTGCGCGGGATCGGCCTCGAGCTTCTGGCGCAGGTGCGCCATGTAGATGCGCAGATAGTGATGGCTCTCGACGTGCGACGGCCCCCACACGTCGCGCAGCAGCTGGCGGTGCGTGAGCACGCGCCCCGCGTGACGCACGAGCGTCGCGAGCAGCCGGTATTCGAGCGGCGTCAGGTGGACGATCGCGTCGTCGCGCCACACCTGGCGCAGCGCGAGATCGACGGTCACGGTGCCGAAGCTCACCTTCGGCGACTCGTTCGCGCCGCCCTGGTTGCGCCGGCGCAGTTGCGCGCGCATCCGCGCACGCAGTTCGGACACGCCGAACGGCTTGGTCAGGTAGTCGTCGGCGCCCGCGTCGAGCGCCGCGACCTTCTCCTCTTCCTGCGTGCGGGCGGACAGCACGATCACCGGCACCTCGGACCAGCCGCGCAGCTCGCGGATCACGTCGAGGCCGTCGGTATCGGGCAGGCCGAGGTCGACGATCACGAGATCGGGCTTGCGCGTCGCCGCGTCGATCAGCCCCTGCTTGCCCGTCTCGGCCTCGAACACCGCGATGTCCTCCTCTTCGAGCGCGGCGCGCACGAAGCGGCGGATCTGCTTTTCGTCCTCGATCAGGACGACGGTCAGGCTGGGTTCACTCATGGTCTGGCAATGACTCGGATGGGGGCGATGCGCCCGGCAGGTCGGATTCGTCGTCGGGCACGGCCGGCGCGGCCGGCGGCGTGTCGACCGGCAGCGTGAACCAGAAGCGCGCGCCCGTCACGTGGCCGTCGGGCGCGGTGCGGTTGAGCGCGCCGATTTTACCGCCGTGCGCCTCGACGATCGCGCGGCAGATCGCGAGGCCGAGCCCGATGCCAGGCGTCGCCGATTCCTTCTCGCCACGCGTGAACTTGTCGAAGATCCGCGTTTCCATCCCGGCCGGCAGGCCCGGGCCATGATCGTCGACGTGCACGCGCACGAATGGTTGCCCGTCCTCGGTCACGCGCTCGGCACCGATGTCGAGCGACGTATCGGGCGGCGTGTACTTCGCCGCGTTCTCGAACAGGTTGGTGAACAGGCGCTCCATCAGCACCGCGTCCATCTGCAGCAGCGGCAGGTCGGCCGGCAGCGCGACGCGCGCGGGATGGCGCGCGAGCACGCGCCGGCAGGCGGCGAGCGCAGCGCCGACCGTTTCCTCGAGCAGCGACCACTGGCGCTTGAGCTGCAGGCTGCCGGCCTGCAGCCGCGCCATGTCGAGCAGGTTCGTGACGATGCCCGTCATCCGCAGCGCCTCGTCGTGAATCGCGTCGACGAGTTCGCCCTCGCGCTGCGCGAGCCGCGCGGCCGCCGCGGCGTCGCCCGCCTGCGCGGCCGCGCGCCCGTTCGCGAGCATCGACGAAAAGCCGACGATCGTCGTGAGCGGCGTGCGCAAGTCGTGCGAGATCGCCGACAGCAGCGAGTTGCGCAGCCGCTCGGACTCCATGTTGACGAGCGCGTCGCGCGCGATCTCGACGTAGTGCACACGCTCCAGCGCGAGCGCGATCTGCGCGGCGAATGCGTCGAGCATCCGCTGCTGCTCGGGCACCTCGAGTTCGCGCGGCTCGCGCGACGCGACCGCCAGCACGCCGCGCGTGCGCATCGGCGCCTTCAGCGGCAGGTACAGCGCGGCCGTCGCCGGCAAGGTATCGGTGCCGCGCCCGGCCGGCTTCTGCTGGTCGTACACCCACTGGCCGACGTCGCTGTCGAGCTCGGCACCGGTCAGCGTGACGGCCGCGTCGGGCTCCTCGATCTTCTGCCGCACCTGGTCCGCGCTGTCGGGCAGCAGGAACGCGACACGCGCGCGGAACACCTCGCCCACGTGGCGGCTGCCGATCTCGACGATCTGCTCGGTCGTCAGCGCCGCGCCGAGCTCGCGCGCCATCGCGTAGATCGCACCGGTGCGGCGCTCGCGGCGCTGCGCGACGCTCGCCTGGCGCGTCAGCGTCGACGTCAGGTGGCTGATCACGAGCGACGTCAGCAGCATCCCGAAGAAGGTCAGCAGGTATTGCGTGTCGCTGACCGAGAACGACATGCGCGGCGGCACGAAGAAGAAATCGAACGCGGCCACCGACAGGAACGACTGCAGCACGCCCGGGCCGCGCCCGAGCCGCACGGCCGAGAACACCACGCCGAGCAGGTACAGCATCACGAGGTTCGTGAGGTCGAGCCGCCCGGACACGACGCTCGCGACGACGGTGATCGCCGCGCAGATCGCGGCCGCATACGCGTAATGGCGCGGCGGCGAGCGGTGCGTGCCGAACTGCGCGAACGCATCGCGCCAGTCGCGCGCCCGTGCGTCGAGCGGTACGGCGCGCGTCTCGTCGCTCGCGGACGCGCGAATCAGCATCAGGTCGACGTCGCCCGCGCGCTCCGCCAGCTGCTCGCCGAACGGCCGCGCGAAGCGGCGCACGAGCCCGACCTTCGGCGAGCCGCCCGCGACGAGCTTCGACACGTTGCGCACCTTCGCATAGCCGATCAGCGCGGCGACCGCATCCGCACCGGCGAGCGTGGCCGTCTCCGCGCCGAGTTCGGCCGCGAGCTTCAGCGCGTCGAGCGTGCGCTGCCGCCGCGCGTCGGGCAACCGTTGCAGGCGCGGCGTCTCGACGTACACGGCGATCCAGTCGGCCTTCAGGCTCGCCGCGAGCCGCGCCGCCGCGCGCACGAGCGTCGGCGCTTCGGGGCCGGGCCCGACGCACACCAGCAGCCGCTCGCGCGCCTGCCAGATGCGCTGGATCGAACGGTCGGCGCGGTACTCGCGCATCTGCGCGTCGACGCGATCGGCCGTGCGCCGCAGCGCGAGTTCGCGCAGCGCGATCAGGTTGCCCTTGCGGAAGAAGTTGCGCACCGCGCGCTCGGCCTGCTGCACGAGATAGACCTTGCCGTCGCGCATCCGCTCGAGCAGTTCCTCGGCCGGCAGGTCGACGAGCGTGACTTCGTCGGCCGCGTCGAACACGCGATCGGGCACGGTCTCCCACACGCGGATGCCGGTGATCGCGCCGACCACGTCGTTCAGGCTTTCGAGGTGCTGGACGTTGACGGTCGTATACACGTCGATGCCCGCGTCGAGCAGCTCGTAGACGTCCTGCCAGCGCTTCAGGTGCCGTGCGCCCTGCACGTTCGAATGCGCGAGCTCGTCGACGAGGATCAGTTGCGGCGCTCGCGCGAGCGCGCCGTCGAGATCGAATTCGGCGAGCGGGCGGCCGCGATAGTCGATGCGGGCGGGCGGCAACACGTCGAGGCCGTCGAGCAGCGCGGCGGTTTCGGCACGGCCGTGGGTCTCGACGATGCCGACGACGACGTCGACGCCTTCCTGCACGCGCTGGCGCGCGGCCTGCAGCATCGCGTAGGTCTTGCCGACGCCGGCGGACGCGCCGAAGAAGATCTTGAGCTGGCCGCGCCGCTGCTTTTCTTCATCGCGCTGCAGCTTGTCGAGGAGTTGGTCGGGATCGGGGCGGTTCATGCGTCAGGAGGGCGACACGCCGGATGGCGCGCGAGATACAGCCATTGTGGTTCCAAATCGCCGCAAAAGGCAAAGACGGCGCGAGCGCCGTCGAAACGAAGTCGGGCCCGGCGGCGCAGCCAGCCGCGCCGGGGAGCCCGCATGCACGCTCGCTCAGTGCGCGGCCTGCGCCGCGTCGAGCGCGAGATTCAGCTTCAGCACGTTCACGCGCGGCTCGCCGAGCACGCCGAACTGGCGGCCCGCCGTGTTCGCGGCGACGAGTTGCGCGACCGCGTCCGGCGCCAGGTTGCGCGCCTTCGCAACGCGCTCGACCTGATATGCAGCCGCGGCCGGCGTGATCTCCGGATCGAGGCCGCTCGCCGACGCCGTCACGAGGTCGACCGGCACCGGCTTCGACAGGTCGGTGCCCGCGTCTCGCAGCGCGGCGATGCGCGCCTTCACCTGGTCGGCGAGCGACGGGTTCAACGGGCCGAGGTTCGAGCCACCGGAGCCTGCCGCGTTGTACGGCATCGGCGCGGTGGCCGACAGCCTGCCCCAGAAGTACTTCGGCGCGTCGAACGGCTGGCCGATCAGCGCGGAGCCGACGACCTTGCCGTTCTGCTCGATCAGGCTGCCGTTGGCCTGCGACGGGAACACGGCCTGACCGAACACGGTCATCACGGCCGGATAAGCGAGGCCGGTCACGGCGGTCAGCACGACAAAAAGCACGACGAGCGGGCGAATCAACGTTTTCATGATGGTTCCTTCAAGTGCGGCCGGCTCAGGCCCAGCCGAGCGCGGCGAGCGTCATGTCGATCAGCTTGATGAACGGGAACGGCAGCAGCACACCGCCGAGGCCGTACACCAGCAGGTTGCGGCGCAGCAGCGACGCCGCGCCGAGCGGCCGGTAGGTCACGCCCTTCAGCGCGAGCGGAATCAGCGCGACGATGATCAACGCATTGAAGATCACCGCCGACAGGATCGCGGACGCCGGCGACGTCAGATGCATGATGTCGAGCACGCGCAGTTGCGGATAGGTCGTCACGAACGCGGCCGGGATGATCGCGAAGTACTTCGCGATGTCGTTCGCGATCGAGAACGTGGTGAGCGACCCGCGCGTCATCAGCATCTGCTTGCCGATCTCGACGATCTCGATCAGCTTGGTCGGGTTCGAGTCGAGGTCGACCATGTTGCCGGCTTCCTTCGCCGCCTGCGTGCCGGTGTTCATCGCGACCGCGACGTCGGCCTGCGCGAGCGCCGGCGCGTCGTTGGTGCCGTCGCCCGTCATCGCGACGAGGCGCCCAGCCGCCTGATGCTCGCGAATCGTCGCGAGCTTGGTTTCCGGCGTCGCTTCCGCGAGGAAATCGTCGACGCCCGCTTCCGCCGCGATCGCCGCGGCCGTCAGCCGGTTGTCGCCCGTCACCATCACGGTCTTGATGCCCATCTTGCGCAGTTCCGCGAAGCGCTCCTTGATGCCGCCCTTCACGATGTCCTTCAGCTCGATCACGCCGAGCACGCGCGCCGCCCCGTCCTGCAGGTCGGCCACG
>NZ_BCPP01000413.1:0-5921 GCF_016586125.1 Burkholderia sp. E168m23 | reverse complement strand
CGCGGCGATCATCGACCTGCCCGATCTCGGCGGCTCGACGCTGCTGCGCAACGCCGGACTGCCGGTCTATACCGTTACCGAATTCGCCGGCCACTGAACGCCGGTCCGTCGGGGTTTGCCGCCCCGGCTGGCCTCGGTTCACGCTTGGTTCACCGCTTGGTTCACCTTCCGCAGCGAGGTCACGATGCCCAACTTCATGCTGTTTCTCGCCACGTCGGTCGCGATCACGTTCGCGCCGGGTCCCGACAACCTGCAGGTGCTCGCCCGCGGCATCTCGCAGGGCCGCGCGGCCGGCTTCGTCGCCGCGCTCGGCTTCACGGCGGGAATCCTGTTCCACACGACGCTCGCGGCGCTCGGCGTGGCGGCCGTGCTGCGTTCGTCGCCGGTCGCGTTCCAGATCCTGAAGCTCGCGGGCGCCGCGTACCTCGTGTGGATCGGCATCAAGGCGCTGCGCAGCCAGGGTCTCGCGAACGCGCATGCGCGGCCGCCGCAGCCGCTCGGCACGATCTTCCGGCAGAGCGTGATCGGCAACCTGATGAACCCGAAGGTCACGCTGTTCTTCGTCGTGTTCCTGCCGCAGTTCGTCGATCCGCACGGCGCGCAGAGCGTGACGCTGCAGATGTTCGAGCTCGGCGCGCTGTTCATGCTGCAGACGGCCGCGGTCTTCTCGCTGTTCGGCGTCGGCGCGGGCATGATCGGCACGTGGCTGAAGCGGCGCCCGAAGGCCGGCGTGTGGCTCGACCGGATCGCGGGCGCCACGTTCATCGCGATCGGCATCCGCGTCGCACTGAAGGATTGATGACGATGACGTTTCCGTGCATCGCGGCCGCGCGCCGCTTCGATCCGGCCGCGCACCTGCGTTTCGAGATCGCCGGCCAGGCGGTCGGCTGGGTGCGCCGCCAGGACGTCGCGAAGCTCGCGCGCTGGCCCGACGTGTTCGAGCTGACCGGCGAGCGCGTCGTGCTGTCGGCGCGCTACGATTCGGTCGATGCGCGCAGCATGGCGTTGGCCAGCGCGATCGGCGCGCTCGCGGCCGAGGGCGCGATTCCCGGCTGGCGCGACGAGATCTACGCGATCCGCAACCGCTTCGACGATCCGCCGCTCGCGTATATCGAGCGCGCCGCGTCGCGCTTCTTCGGCACGCAGACCTATGCGGTGCACGTGAACGGCATCGTAGAATATGCGGTTACGCCGGGCGAGCCGCCCGTCGCGACCGCGCCGAAGATGTGGCTCGGCCGCCGCAGCGCGACCAAGGCGACCGACCCCGGCATGCTCGACAACGTCGTCGCGGGCGGGATCGGCTGGGGGCTGGGCGTTCACGAGACGCTCGCGAAGGAATGCTGGGAAGAAGCCGGCATTCCGGCCGACCTGGCGGCGCGCGCGATCGCGGGCCGCACGGTGCAGGTACTGAACTCGCTGCCGGAAGGCACGCAGTCCGAACTGATCTTCGTGTACGACCTGCCGCTGCCGCACGATTTCGCGCCGCGCAACCAGGATGGCGAAGTGGCCGAGCACCTGCTGGCCGGCGTGCCCGAGGTGATCGGCTGGCTGCGCGAAGGCCGCGCGACGATGGATGCGAGCCTCGCGACGCTCGACACGCTGCTGCGTCACCGCTGGATCGCGGCGGCCGACGCGGCCGGCATCGACGCGCTGTTCGTGCCGGCTGCATGACGTGCACTGCGACGCGCGCCGCGCGGCGCGAACGGGCAATTTGACGAATACGGAAACAATGGGAGTAGCGGTCATGCCGACCGATCACAGCTTTATCTTGAAACTGTCGTGCCCTGACCGGCACGGCATCGTCCATGCGGTCTCGGGCTTCCTGTTCGAGCGCAGCAACAACATCCTCGATTCCGCGCAGTTCGGCGACAGCCGCACCAGCGAGTTCTTCATGCGCGTGCACTTCGAACAGGACGGCGGCGGCGTGGATGCCGCGTCGGCGCTCGACACGCTTCGCAAGGAGTTCGCGCCGCTCGCCGAACAGTTCTCGATGCGCTGGGAGTTGCACGATGCGGCCGTGAAGCCGCGCGTCGTGATCATGGTGTCGAAGATCGGCCACTGCCTGAACGATCTGCTGTTCCGCTATCGCACCGGCCAGCTGCCGATCGAGATTCCGGCGATCGTGTCGAACCACAAGGAGTTCTACCAGCTTGCCGCGAGCTACAACATTCCGTTCCATCACTTTCCGCTGATCGGCGGCTCGTCCGATGCCGCGAAGGCCGCGCAGGAAGCACGCGTGCTGGAAGTGATCGACGAGCACCAGGCCGATCTCGTCGTGCTCGCGCGCTACATGCAGATCCTGTCGCCGAACATGTGCGAGCAGCTCGCCGGGCGCGCGATCAACATCCACCATTCGTTCCTGCCGAGCTTCAAGGGCGCGAAGCCGTACTACCAGGCCTTCGACCGCGGCGTGAAGCTGATCGGCGCGACCGCGCACTACGTGACGACCGATCTCGACGAAGGCCCGATCATCGAGCAGGAAGTCGAGCGCGTCGACCACAGCATGACGCCCGACCAGCTGACCGCGATCGGCCGCGACGTCGAGTGCGTGACGCTCGCGCGGGCGGTGAAGTGGCACGTCGAGCACCGGATCGTGCTGAACGGGACGAAGACGGTCGTGTTCCGCTGATCCGTCGGCCCCCAACGGCCGGCTCCACAAGCGAAAACGCCGCGCCCTTCACGGGGCGCGGCGTTTTTGTTTGCCGGTGGCGGGCGGCTTCAGATCAGCCGCAGCAGGTACAACTCGCGTTTCAGGTACGCATAGAAGATCGGCGCGGCGATCACGCCCGGCAGCCCGAACGCGGCTTCCATGATCAGCATCGCGAGCAGCAGCTCCCACGCGCGCGACTCGATCTGGCCGCCGATGATCTTCGCGTTCAGGAAGTATTCGAGCTTGTGGATGACCACGAGGAACGCGAGCGACGCGATCGCGGTGCCCATGCTGACCGACAGCGACACCGCGACGATCAGCGTGTTCGAGATCAGGTTGCCGATCACCGGCAGCAGGCCGACGATGAACGTGACCAGCACGAGCGTTTTCGACAGCGGCAGCCGTTGATGGAAGATCGGCAGCGCGACGAGCAGGTAGATGCCGGTGAATGCCGCGTTGATCGCCGAGATCTTGATCTGCGCGAACACGATGCGGCGGAACGCGTCGGCGAAGCGCGACACGCGCGTGACGAGCGCGGTCGACAGCGGTCGGCGCACCTTGCCCTGCTCGACGCCGATCGCGATCATCGCGCCGATGATCATCCCGAACAGCACGTGGCCGAAGCCGCGCGCGACGCTCTTGCCGCTTTGCTGGAGCTGGTCCATGTGCGAGTGCATCAGCACGGCCGCCTTCGTCTTCATCTGTTCGACGTCGACGGGCAGCAGGTTGGCGATCCAGGCCGGCGTGCGGGCGCGGGTCTGCTCGACGATCTGCATCAACTGGCCGAGCAGGCTCTGCAGGTTCGGCACCGTGTGTTCGAAATGCTCGATGATGGCGAGCGTCAGGCCGGTGAGCGCGCCGACGATCGCGATCGACAGCAGCACGACGGCGACCCAGCGCGCGCGCATGCTGGTGGTATGGCGTTCGATCACGGGCGCGATCGTGTGGATCAACTGGTAGACCAGCAGGCCGGCCAGCATCCCGCCGAGCAGCTTGAGCTCGAGGACGAGCCACATCATGACGAGCGCGAAGAGATAGCTGCCGATCTCGAGTGCCGACAGCTTCGGCAGGCTCAAGTCGCTCGTCAGCCGCACGCTGCGCAGGTGCGGCTCGCGGTTCTGCGTGTCGCGCGACTCTTGTTGCTTCTCCATCGTGGATTCCTGTCGTCCGTATGTCGTGCCGCGCCGCGCGCGGTAGCGCGCGGGTCGCCCGGCGCCGCACCGGATTGGTGCGGATGGCGAACCTTACGACCGTAAAGTATAGCTGCCATTATGGTCCGCAAACGGGCCGTTTGGCGCGTGGTGTAAACGCAGAAGGGAAAACGAGGGGGCGCGGCGGCTACGACGAGCGCGCGGCCGGGCGGCCGCGCGCGGGCAGGGTGGAACGGGCGTCAGCCGGCCGCGACTTTGCGGGTCGGACGCTTGAGCAGCGGTGCGAGGTACTTGCCGGTGAAGCTCGCCTTCGTCTTCGCGACCTGCTCGGGCGTGCCCTGCGCGATGATCTGGCCACCGCCGGCGCCGCCTTCGGGGCCGAGGTCGATCACCCAGTCGGCCGTCTTGATCACGTCGAGGTTGTGCTCGATGATCACGACCGTGTTGCCCTGGTCGCGCAGCCGGTGGATCACTTCCAGCAGCAGCGCGATGTCGTGGAAGTGCAGGCCGGTGGTCGGCTCGTCGAGGATGTACAGCGTGCGGCCGGTGTCGCGCTTGGACAGCTCCAGCGACAGCTTCACGCGCTGCGCCTCGCCGCCCGACAGCGTCGTGGCCGACTGGCCGAGGCGGATGTAGCCGAGGCCGACGTCGAGCAGCGTCTTCAGCTTGCGCGCGATGACCGGCACCGCGCTGAAGAACTCGTACGCATGCTCGACCGTCATGTCGAGCACTTCGCTGATGTTCTTGCCCTTGTAGTGCACTTCGAGCGTTTCGCGGTTGTAGCGCTTGCCGTGGCACACGTCGCACGGCACGTAGACGTCCGGCAAAAAGTGCATCTCGACCTTCAGCACGCCGTCGCCCTGGCACGATTCGCAACGGCCGCCCTTCACGTTGAACGAGAAGCGGCCCGGATCGTAGCCGCGCTCCTTCGACGTCGGCACGCCCGAGAACAGCTCGCGGATCGGCGTGAACAGGCCCGTGTACGTGGCCGGGTTCGAGCGCGGCGTGCGGCCGATCGGCGACTGGTCGACGTTGATCACCTTGTCGAAGTGCTCGAGGCCCTCGATCGCCTCGTGCGGCGCCGGTTCGGCCGCCGAGCCGTACAGGTGGCGCGCGACCGCGTGATACAGCGTGTCGTTGATCAGCGTCGACTTGCCGGAGCCGGACACGCCGGTGATGCAGGTCAGGAGGCCGACCGGCAGTTCGAGATCGACGTGCTTCAGGTTGTTGCCGTGCGCGTCGACGATGCGCAGCATCCGCTCCGGATCGGGCGCGAGCCGCTCGTCCGGGTACTCGATCACGCGCTTGCCGAGCAGGTACTGGCCGGTCAGCGACTGCGGGTTCGACTGCACCTGCTTCGGCGTGCCTTCGGCGACCACGACGCCGCCGTGCTCGCCCGCGCCGGGGCCCATGTCGACCACGTAGTCGGCCGTGCGGATCATGTCCTCGTCGTGCTCGACGACGATCACCGAGTTACCGAGGTCGCGCAGGTGCTTGAGCGTCGCGATCAGGCGGTCGTTGTCGCGCTGGTGCAGGCCGATCGACGGCTCGTCGAGCACGTACATCACGCCCGTGAGCCCCGAGCCGATCTGCGACGCGAGCCGGATGCGCTGCGCCTCGCCACCCGACAGGGTTTCCGCGCTGCGCTCGAGCGACAGGTAGTCGAGGCCGACGTTGTTCAGGAACGTCAGGCGCGCGACGATTTCCTTGATCACCTTGTCGGCGATCTCGCGCTTCGCGCCTTCGAGCGTCAGCCCGTCGAAATAGCCGAGCGCGTCGCGCAGCGGCCAGCCGCTGATCTCATAGATGCCGCGCGCGTGGTCGCCGGTGCCGATCCGCACGTGGCGCGCTTCGCGGCGCAGGCGCGTGCCGTCGCACGACGGGCACGGCTGGTTGTTCTGGTACTTCGACAGCTCTTCGCGCACCGCGACCGAATCGGTCTCGCGGTAGCGGCGCTCGAGGTTCGGGATGATCCCTTCGAATACGTGCTCGCGGATCGTCGTGCGGCCGCGCTCGTTGATGTACGAGAACGGGATCGTCTGCTTGCCCGAGCCGAACAGCAGCACCTTGCGGATTTTTTCGGGCAGATCCTCGAATGCGGCGTCGATGTCGAATTCGTA
>NZ_BCPP01000412.1:0-5922 GCF_016586125.1 Burkholderia sp. E168m23 | reverse complement strand
GTCGGCCGCACCGGACCTGGCGCGGATGCCCGTCGCGCGACGCCGCCGGCCGCGTGGCCGGCCGTCGATACGACGAGCGCGGGCGATCATAACGCAGCCAGCCCTCCGGCACCAAGATCATCGACTCTAACGGCGCCGGTACCGTGCCGGCCGGTTGCCTCGGGCGGCTCAGGCGTGCGCCAGCGCATCCGGATTGACGAGATTCGTGCGCAGCGTGCCGGCCAGCGCGCCGACGAGATTTTCCGCGGCGCAGCGCGCCATCGCATGGCGCGTCTCGTGCGTCGCCGAGCCGATATGCGGCAGCGCGACGACGTTCTTCATCCGCAGCAGCGGTGAATCCGCCGGCAGCGGCTCCTTCTCGAACACGTCGAGCCCCGCGCCGCGGATCGTCCCCGCGCGCAGCGCGTCGACCAGCGCGGCTTCGTCGACGACGGGCCCGCGCGACGCGTTGATCAGGATCGCGCCGCGTTTCATCTTCGCGAATTCGGGCGCGCCGATCAGGTGGCGCGTGTCGGGCGACAGCGGCACCTGCAGGCACACGAAATCCGACTGCGCGAGCAGCGCGTCGAGCGTCACGCGTCGCGCGCCGTACTGCGTCTCGGCCTCGGCATGCGCGGACCGGTTCGCGTACAGCACCTGCATCCGGAAGCCGAGCGCCGCGCGGCGCGCGACCGCGCCGCCGATCCGCCCGAGCCCGACGATGCCGAGCGTCTTGCCCTGCACGTCGGTGCCGTACAGGTCCGGGCCGATGCTGCGATGCCAGTGGCCGGCCTTCACCCATTCGGCCAGTTCGACCACCCGCCGCGCGGAGGCCAGGATCAGCGAAAACACCGTATCGGCCGTCGACTCGGTCAGCACGTCCGGCGTATGCGCGAGCACGATGCCGCGCCGCGTGAAATCGGCGACGTCGAAGTTGTCGTAGCCGACCGAGATCGTCGACCACGCCTTCAGCCGCGGCGCGCGATCGAGCATCTGCGGCGTGACCTTCAGGCTCGCGCCGATCGCGCCGTCCGCGTCGCCGAGCGCGGCGGCGAGCGCGGCGGCGCCGTCGGCCTGCACGACGTCCGCATGCTCGCGCAGGTACGCGAGAACGTCATCGGGCAGCGGCTTGTACGCGACGATACGGGGCTTCATTGTTTCATTTTCCTTGCAGCGGCGCGGCGAGCGGATGCGCATCGCGCGCCTGGGGTTTGACGGACAGCGTGAGGATCACCGCGGCGACGAGCGCGGCGCTCATGAATGCGTACGACGCGACGGGCGACCCGGTCGCACCGTTCAGGTAGCCGACGAAGTACGAGCCGACGAACGAGCCGAGCGCGCCCATGCTGTTGATCAGTGCCATCGCGCCGCCGGCGACGTTCTTCGGCAGCAGTTCCGGCACGATCGCGAAGAACGGCCCGTACGGTGCGTACATCGCGGCGCCCGCGACGACCAGCAGCGCGTACGAAATCCAGAAATGCGACGAACCGAGCGCATACGACGCGGCGAACGCGGCCGCGCCGACCAGCAGGAACGGCCACACGAAGCCGCGGCGCGAGCCGACCTTGTCGGATGCCCACGAAGCGGCGAGCATCGCGATCGTCGCCGCGAGGTACGGCAGCGCGGACAGCCAGCCGGTCGCGACCATCCCGAGGTCGGAACCGTTCTTCACGATCGACGGCAGCCACAGCACGAAGCCGTACACGCCGATGCTCCAGCAGAAATACTGCGCGCACAGCTTGATCACGGCCGGCGAACGGAACGCCTCGCCATAGTTGCGCACGGGCTTGATCGCCGCCTGCTCGGCCGCGAGCGCGGCGTCGAGGTCGCGCTTTTCCTGCGCGCTCAACCACGGCGAATCGGCCGGCTTGTCCTGCACGAGGAACCACCAGCACACGGCCCAGATGACGGCCGGGACGCCTTCGGCGATGAACATGTGGCGCCAGCCGAATTCATGCACGAGATAGCCCGACACGATCGACATCCACAGCACGGTGACCGGGTTGCCGAGGATCAGGAACGTGTTCGCGCGCGAGCGCTCGTTCTTCGTGAACCAGTTGCTGATGTAGATCAGCATCGCCGGCATCACGGCCGCCTCTACGACGCCCAGCACGAAGCGGATCGCCATCAGCGACGGGATATTGCTGACCACGCCGGTCAGCGCCGCGCAGCCGCCCCACAGCACCAGGCTGACGAACACGAGCTTCTTCACGCTGCGGCGTTCCGCGTAGATCGCGCCGGGAATCTGGAAGAAGAAGTAACCGAGGAAGAACAGCGCGCCGATCAGCGACGACAGGCCCTTGCTGATGCCGAGATCCTGGTTGATGCCGGCCGCCGCCGCGAACCCGTAGTTCGCGCGATCGAGGTAAGCGAGGCTGTAGGTGATGAAGACGATCGGCATGATCGTCCACCACCGACGGGCTGCGAGATTGGCTGCCATGAGAGTGTCTCCGTATATGGACCGGAGTGGGCGCACTGGCGCCTGCCCGGCCTCGAACAAAACTACTGTGCGTCGCGCACGAAATGGATCCGCGGATTGTGCCGTGTCCGGCCTCTCATTGCGCGGTGACGGTTTCCTCTAAGCGATCGGCGTGATTGCTGACCTTTTCGAGCCGGTCGAGCGCGTCGCGCGTCGGCAATCCTTCCGAATCGCCGATCACCTGGATCGCGAGCGCACCGATCCGGTTGCCGCGGGCGACCGCCTGCTCGACGCTGCGCCCTTCGAGCAGCGCGCTGACCACGCCGACCGCGAAGCCGTCGCCGGCGCCGACCGTATCGACGACCTTGTCGACGCGCTCGCCGGCGACCGTGCCTTCGCGGCCGTCGGCCGTGCGGAAATATGCGCCCTGCTCGCCGAGCTTGATCACGACGCCGCGCGCGCCCTGCGCGAGATAGAAGCCCGCGATGTCGGCCGGCCTGTCGTGCCCGGTGAGTTGCCGCCCTTCGGCGAGACCCGGCAGCACCCAGTCGGCGAGCGTCGCGAGCGCATTCAGCGTCTTCGCCATCACGTCGGCGGACGGCCACAGCGTCGGGCGCAGGTTCGGGTCGAACGAGATCGTCTTGCCGGCCGCACGCATCTCGCGCGCGAGCCGGAATGCGAGTTCGCACGACGTCGCCGAGATCGCCGGCGCGACGCCGGTCAGGTGCAGGTGGCGCGCGCCGAGCACGTAGTCGGCCACGTAGTCGTCGCACGACAGGTGGCTCGCCGCCGAACCCTTGCGGAAATATTCGACGGTCGGGTCGCTGCCGTCGTCGTTGCGCGACTTCAGCTGGAAACCGGTCGGGTAGCGCGGGTCGACGGTCACGCACGACGCGTCGATGCCCTCGCGCGCCAGCGTGTCGAGCACGTAGCGGCCGAACGAATCGCGGCCGACCCGGCTCATCCAGCCGACCCGGAAACCGAGCCGCGACAGGCCGATCGCGACATTCAGGTCGGCGCCGGCGATCCGCTTCGCGAATTGCCCGGCGTGCGCGAGGTGGCCGGGCTCCGTCGCGACGAACATCGCCATCGCTTCGCCGTAGGTCACGACATCGAGTGCTGCTTTCATGACTGAACTCCTCAGAATCCTGCTGCGGTCACGTGGTCACGCGGTCGCGAGCCACGCGACGCGCCGGCACGCATCGCCGGCCAGGTCGGCCGCGTCGAACGGGAACTCGATGCCGCGCGGCGCGTGCTGCGGCAGCGCCGCGAGCACGCCGGTCACGAGCGGATCGTTCGGCGCCGGCGCGACGGCGAAACGACGCGCGCCCTCGCCTTCGATGGTCTTGC
Organism: Burkholderia sp. E168m23; assembly: GCF_016586125.1. Taxonomy (NCBI): domain Bacteria; kingdom Pseudomonadati; phylum Pseudomonadota; class Betaproteobacteria; order Burkholderiales; family Burkholderiaceae; genus Burkholderia; species Burkholderia sp. E168m23. The sequence continues at coordinate 2,174 of NZ_BCPP01000412.1, read as the reverse complement.
AATGAATGTATTCCACGTGCGGCGCGAGCACCTGCGCGCAGTCGAGCGGCGCTTCACCGCGCCACTGCCAGTTGCCGATGTCGAACGTCATGCCGAGCGCATCGGGCAGGCCGGCATCGGCGAGCGCGTCGAACAGCCCGCGGAACTGCACGAACGCGCCGCCGATCTCGGGCTGGCCGTTTTCGACCACCACGCGAGCCCGCGCCCCGCGCGACAGCGCGACGATCTCGGCCGCATGCGCGTCGCCGGCAAAGCCGCCGAGCTGGAATTTCACGAAGCGCGCGCCGAGCGCGTCGGCTTGCGCGAGTGCGTCGCGCAAGGCGTCGACGTCGAGCGCACCCGTTTCGGTATACAGCGCGTCGGGGGTCGAATAGACCGACCACAGTCCGTGGCCGGCGATCTGCGCGCCGAGCGCGGCCAGCGCGCCGGGCGCCGTATCGTCGTCCGACGCGAACAGTTCGCGCCGCACCTCGAAACCGGCCGCGCCGGATGCCGCCACGGTCGCGATGAATGCACTGTGGCCCTCCTGGCGCACCCGGTCCATCCCGAATGCGCTCGCCACGATCACGATGTCTGCCATGTTGCCCTTTTTCACCGGAATGGAACCGGTTCCATTTGCTTGAGACGGATGGTGCGCTTCGCTTCGGACCCACGCCATAGAGGAAATCCCTAAGGCCCCGTTGTCCCGTGAATACGCGTCCGCCAGCGCGCAACGCGCGTTCCCGGCACGGTGTCGGCGCCTATGCGAGGTCCTGCGCGAGACTCATTTCGAGGAATTGCGCGGCGACCCGCGACGGCGCGCCGCCATGCGGCACGAGGATCGAGAAATGCCGCGTGAGCGGCGCGGGCGCCAGCGAGCGCGGCACGAGCGCCGCATCCTCGTGACGCAGCGACATCGCGGACACGAACCCCACGCCCATCCCCGCGCGCACGGCCTCCTTCACCGCCTCGACCCCCGCGATCTCGAACGCGACGCGCATCGGCGCGCCGCCATGCGCGAACGCGCGCTCGACGAGTTGCCGCACCGCGGAGCCCGCCTCGCGCAGCACGAGCGGATGCGCGGCCAGCGCGTCGAGCGTCACGCCCGCGTCGTAGCCGGGCGCCGCGAGCGGATGGCCGGCCGGCACGATCGCGACGATCTCGTCCTCGTGCCACGCGTGCACGGCCGTGCCCGGCGGCAGCGCCTCGCCGGGCGGCCCTTCGATCAGCGCGATGTCGAGCGACGGCAGCGCCGCGACCACGTCGGCCGTATTGCCGCTCATCGTCTGGATCGACACACGCGGCGCGTGCGGCTGAAACGCCGCGATCAGGTACGGCAGCAGGTAGCTCGCGGGCGTCGTGCTCGCGCCGATGCGCAGCGTGCCGGCTTCCAGCCCGCGCACCGCGTCGCGAAACGCACGCGCCTGCGCGAACGTGTCGCGCTGCGCCTTCGCGTACTGCGCGAGCTGCTCGCCGACCGGCGTCAGGCGGATGCCGCGGCCGTCGCGCTGGTACAGCGGCTCGCCGAACTCGTCCTGCAGCAGCCGCAACTGGCCCGACACGGCCGGCTGCGACAGATGCAGCGCCACGGCGGCGCGGCTGATGTTCAGATGCTCGGCGACGGCGGCGAAGGTTATCAGTTGATCCGGGGTCATGGAGGGGAATTATCGGCTTTCTGGATAGTTTATGTCACAAATCACAATTTTTCATATCGATATAACGAAATTAGGATTACACCATCGCCACACGCTCCATCACGGTGCTCCATGTCCACTGCTCCGACTCCCCCTCTCAGCCACGCCGCGTCGTCGATGCGCGGCCAGTTGAACGGCGTGCTGTTCGTCGCGCTATTCGCCGCCGCCGTCACGAGCCTGTCCGAGCTTCCCGCGATCGCGGGGCTCGGCCTGTCGCCGCTGATCGTCGGCATCGTCGCCGGCGCGCTGTACGGCAACGCGCTGCGCGACGGCATGCCGGCCAGCTGGGCGGCCGGCGTCAATTTCTCCGCCCGCAAGCTGCTGCGTATCGCGGTCGCGTTCTTCTCGTATAACTTCGTATAATGTATGCTATACGAAGTTATTACGTTTGTTGTTGGAAACGTAAGCCAACCGGCGGCCTCCCCTGTCCTGGCGCGTCGGCGCCTGCGCTGGCCCGGTGCCGCGCGGTCGAGCCGCGCCCGCCAGCAGCGTGCTACGGCG
>NZ_BCPP01000411.1:0-5922 GCF_016586125.1 Burkholderia sp. E168m23 | reverse complement strand
GTTCACTTCCGCGTCGATGAGTTCCGCGATCAGCGTGCGCGTGTGCTCGGCGAACCGCGCGGCGTCGCGCTCCACCGGCGCCTTCATGAACCGCTCGACGCTCGCGCGCAACGTTGCGCCGAGCATCGCGCCCGCGCCCGGCTTCGGCGCGATCCGCAGCGGCAGCGCGGCCAGTTCCGCATCGAGGCGGTCGTCGAACGTCGTGATCGGGATATCGATCAGCAACTGCCGCATCGGCGTGAGGAATCCGAACAGATACGGCACGCGGGTGTCGTAGACGACGAGATCGCCGGCCTCCGCGAGCAGGCACCGGTCGTGCTGGATGAAATACGCGCGCCCGCTCAGGATCTGGCACGCGAACAGCGACTCCTTCGGCAACTGGCGCACCAGCGCGGGGCTGCGCTCGATCACGTGATCCTGCCCGCTGATGTCGGCGATGCCGAGGCCCGGCAGCGCGATATCGGTCTTCTCGGCTTCCAGCCCGGCCGGCGACAGCGACGAGCAGCGCAGGCCGACCAGCGTCGCTGCGTTGAACGCATCCCAGTACGCCATCCGGTCACGCGCCGGCACGTCGGCCGTCGAGCCTCGCGTGCGTGAAAAAACGGTCGAATTCGTCACGTCGCCTCCTGCTGGCGCCTGTCGTGCGGAGCGGCACGGATTGGGGGGATGGTTCGTCTGGATTCTGGTGCGATGCAATGTCCGGCGCGGTCAAGCAATGCGTCCCGCCCAGTCAAGAGCGGCGCGCGCCGGCTGGCTAAAGTCGAGCCCACGACAACCCATGAAGGAGACACCCCGTGGTCGACAAAGCCGTATCCGAATTCTGGCAAAACATTCCGGCGATTGCCAATCCGTTCAAGCCCGATGCGCTGCCCGAAGCCTACATCCCGAACGCGGCCACCGACGACGAGCGCTATTACGTTCCGTTCACCGAAACGGTTTCGTCGCGGCCGCTGTGGATCTCGCCGTCGCAGAACAAATGGTGCGACATCCTGATGGCGAAGGAAGCCGGGCTCGTGAACCGGCACTATCACCCGCACGAGGTGTTCGCGTACACGCTGTCGGGGAAATGGGGTTACCTCGAACACGAATGGACCGCGACGCGCGGCGATTTCGTGTACGAGACGCCGGGCGAGGGCCACACGCTCGTCGCGTTCGATCACCCCGAGCCGATGCGCGCGTTCTTCATCGTCAAGGGCCCGCTGATCTGGCTCGACGACGCAGGCAATCCCGACGGCTACTTCGACGTGCATTCGTACATCGCGATGTGCAAGGCGCATTACGAGAAGGTCGGCCTCGGCGCGCAAGCGGTCGAGAAGCTGTTCCGCTGACGCGGCGAGGCTCACGATGACGCCCCCCTCCTCCTCCAGGCGCGCCTGGACGTACGAGAACAGGCTGCTGCTGATCCTGTTCATGACGTTCGGCTTCGTGTTCTTCGACCGCCTCGCGCTGTCGTTCCTGTTTCCGTTCATGTCGGCCGAGCTGCACCTGGCGAACACGCAGCTCGGCATGGTGTCGTCCGCGCTCGCGCTCACGTGGGCGCTGTCAGGCGCCGCGACCGGCGCATGGTCCGACGCGCGCGGCACCCGCAAGCCGCTGCTGGTCGCGGCCGTGCTCGGCTTTTCCGTGTGCTCGGCGCTGTCGGGGCTCGTCGGCGGCTTCGCGAGCCTGATCGCGTTTCGCGCGCTGATTGGCATCGCCGAAGGCCCCGTGCTGCCGCTGTCGCAATCGCTGATGGTCGAGAGTTCGACGCCGAGCCGCCGCGGGCTGAACATGGGCCTGCTGCAAGGCTCGGCCGCCGGCCTGCTCGGCGCGATGATCGGCCCGCCGGTCGTGATCGGCATCGCCACCGCATACGGCTGGCGCGAGGCGTTCTACGTGTCGTGCATTCCGGGCTTCCTGATCGCGTTCTGCATCTGGCGCTGGGTGCGCGAAGTGCCGCCCGGCGGCGTGCGCCACGTGCACGCCGATACCGCCGCGGTACCGGCCGCAAGCGGCGCCGAGTTCAGCCGCTGGGCATTGCTGAAGGAGCGCAACATCCTGCTCTGCGTGCTGATCAGCTGCTTCTTTCTCACGTGGTTCGTCGTGATCATCTCGTTCGCGCCGGTGTTCCTCGTGGAAAGCCGTCACCTGGCGCCGTCCGACATGGGCGTCGTGATGACCTGCCTCGGCGCCGCGTGGGTGTTCTGGGGCTTCGCCGTGCCGGCGATCTCCGACCGGATCGGTCGCAAGCCGACGATGATCGGGTTCGCGCTGATCGCGGCCATGTGCCCGGTCGTGCTGATCCACGTCGGCTCGGTCTGGGCGCTCGGCGCGCTCGTGTTCGTCACGTATACGGGCCTCGGCTGCTTCACGCTGTTCATGGCGACGATCCCGGCCGAAACGGTGCCGCCGCGAGCGATCGCGAGCGCGCTCGGGCTGATCATGGGCGCCGGCGAGCTGATCGGCGGCTTCGTCGCGCCGACCGTCGCCGGCTTCGCGGCGGACAGGTACGGCCTGCAGTTCGCGATGTGGACCTCGACTACCGGCGCGATCCTCGCATGCGTGCTGTCGTTCGGCCTCGTCGAAACCGCGCCGGCCGTGCTGCGCAAGCGCGCGCCCGCAGGCGCCGCGGCCGGCCGCCTCGATACGCACAATCTCGGAGGACGCTGACATGCGCGCACTTCAATGGCATGGCCCGCGCGACGTCCGTCTCGTGGAAATCGACACGCCGCGCGTCGGCCCCGGCGACGTGCGCATCGCGGTCGCGTATTGCGGGATCTGCGGCAGTGACCTGCATGAATACGCGGACGGCCCGCACGCGATTCCGGTCGATGCGCCGCATCCGCTGTCGCGCCGCACCGCGCCGCTGACGCTCGGCCACGAGTTCTGCGGCACCGTCGTCGAAGTCGGCGCCGACGTGACGACGCTGCGCGCGGGCGACCGCGTCGCGGTCGAACCCGAGTATCGCTGCAGCCAGTGCGCGTACTGCCGTTCGGGGTCGTACAACCTGTGCGTGTCGATGGGCTTCGCCGGGCTGATGGGCGACGGCGGGATGGCCGACTTCGCGGTCGTGCCGGCCTACATGCTGCATCGGCTGCCCGACGGCGTGAGCCTCGAACAGGCCGCGGTAATGGAGCCGGCCGCCGTTGCACTGCATGCGCTGCGGCGCGGCGAACTGCGGCTCGGAGAGACCTGCGCGGTGTTCGGGCTCGGGCCGATCGGCCTGCTGCTGATCATGCTCGCGAAGCTGCAGGGCGCGACCACGATCGTCGCCGTCGACGTGTCGCCCGAACGGCTCGCGGCCGCCACACGCTTCGGTGCGACGCACGCGTTCGATGCGCGCACGCTCGATGCCGCCGCGCTGCAGGACGCGATTCGCGCGGCCACGGGCGGGCTCGGCGTCGATACGAGTTTCGAGGCGGCCGGATTGCAGGCCACGTTCGAATCGGCGATGCGGGCACTGCGCAAGGGTGGTCGTGTCGTGATGGTCGGCCTGATGCCGCACGCGGGTTTCGACGCGTTCCGCGCGGTCAACGACGAGTTGACCGTCACCACGAGCGTCGGCTACCGGCATGCGTACGAAGACCTGCTGCGCATCGTCGCGTCGGGCGCGCTCGACCTCACGTCGATCGTCACACGCACCGTGTCGCTCGAGGATGCCGTCGCCGACGGCTTCGACGCGCTGCTCGCCGATCGCGCGCAGATCAAGATCCTCGTTTCACCCGCGCAACGGCCGGCCCGTCGCGCGTCCACCACCGGGAGCATCGAGCATGAGTCGTCAGTGGGCGTTTGACGGGCAGTCCGTCGTGGTGACGGGCGGCACATCGGGCATCGGCGCGCGCACCGCGCTGCGGTTCGCGCAGGCCGGCGCATCGGTCGTCGCGCTCGGGCTCGACGCCACCGGCCCGCATGCGCCCGTGCATGCCGGTGTCCGATGCGTGGAACTCGACGTGGCCGACGGCGCGGCGCTGACGCGCACGATCGCCGCGCTGCCGCGGCTCGACGTGCTCGTCAACGGCGTGGGCATCAGCCGGCACGCGGATGAATACCGGATGGACCAGTTCGAGCACGTGCTGAACGTGAACCTGACGTCGGTGATGCGGGCATCCGACGCCGCGCGGCCCGCGCTGGCGGCCAACGGCGGCAGCATCGTCAATATCGCGTCGATGTACACGTACTTCGGCAGCAAGGACCGGCCCGCGTACAGCGCGAGCAAGGGCGGTATCGCACAGCTCACGCGTTCGCTCGCGCAAGCGTGGGCCGATCACGGCATCCGCGTGAACGCGGTCGCGCCGGGCTGGATCGACACGCCGCTCAGCAGCGCTCTGATGGCCGCCCCACTGGCATCGCGCCGCATTCTTGAGCGCACGCCGCTCGGGCGCTGGGGCACGGCCGACGAAGTCGCGGAAGTGATCCTGTTCCTGTGCTCGCCCGGCGCGTCGTTCGTCACCGGCGCGGTCGTGCCGGTGGACGGCGGATATTCGACGGTCTAGCGCGCGGCGCGCGGGCCGCGGAAGGTCGCCGGATCGACGCGACCTGCCGATACCCGTTGCGCACCACCGCTTCCTTTGACCGTCGCCGAACCGGGTTCGCCCGGTTCATGTTTCTTCATATCAATCAGTAGTCCAATTAAAAATATCCGGCTCGATCGGATCATGTGAGGAGCACTTTGGAGATGACGAAAAAGACCTTTCTGGCGCTCGCGGCCTGCACGTTTCCGGCCGCGGCGTTCGCGCAGAGCAGCGTGACGATGTTCGGGCTGATGGATACCGGCATCAGCTACGTCAGCAATCAAGGCGGCCACGGCGCCGCGAAATTCGACGACAACATCTTCTTTCCGAACCTGCTCGGCTTCGAGGGCAAGGAGGATCTCGGCGCGGGCACGCGTGCGATCTTCCGGCTCGTCAACCAGTATTCGCTCGGCAACGGCGCGATCATCGGCGGCGGGCTGTTCGCGCGCACCGCCTATGTCGGGTTGCAGAACGACCGGTACGGCACGCTGACGCTCGGCAACCAGTACGAATTCATGGTCGATGCGCTGGCCGCCAGCGGCAACGAGATCGCGCAGGATCTCGTCGGCCTGTACGGCTTTCGCAACGGGCCGTTCGATCGGCTCGCGCTGCCGAACAACCCGACCGGTGCGTTCGACTGGGACCGCGTCGCGGGCAGCAATCGCGTCGCGAATTCGGTCAAGTACACGAGCCCGTCGCTGTCGGGCCTGACCTTCGGCGCGCTATACGGTTTCGGCAACGTCGCGGGGTCGATCGGCGCGAACAACACGGTCAGCGTCGGCGCCAGCTACGACCACGGCCCGTTCGGCGCGGGCGCCGCCTATACGAACCAGAAATACGGCGCGGCCGACGGACTGCCGCCCACCAGCGTACGCAACTGGGGCGCGGGCGTGCACTACACGGTCGGTACGGTCACGGGCAAGGCGCTCTTCACGACCGTGCACAATGCGCGCAACGGCGCGGGCGCGTGGTCGGCGGAAGCCGGTGCCGCCTGGCGGCCGTCGCCGGTATGGGTGATCGGCGCGAGCTACACGTACATGAAAGGCAACGACACGCTCGACGACACGCACGCGCATCAGTTTCTCGCCGCCATCCAGTACTGGCTGTCGAAGCGCACGATGGTGTACGTGGCCGGTGTGCATCAACGTGCGAGCCACGGCGGCAACGCGCAGATCAACGGCGTGATGGACGCGAACGGCGCATCGAGCGGCGCGTTGCAGTCGATCGCGCGGGTGGGGTTCAGTACGCGGTTCTGATCCGGCGCGGACGCGAACGGTCGGCGTTCCGGCAGCCCGCGCTGTTCGCCGACAACGCGATTGCGCGCGCAGGTCACAGAAACAGCAGCGCCGGATTCAACGCCGTTTCGTCGCACGGCTGCGCGCGCCAACCCAGCGCCACCGGCACCGAATACAGTCGCCGCGCGCCGAAACGC
>NZ_BCPP01000410.1:0-5934 GCF_016586125.1 Burkholderia sp. E168m23 | reverse complement strand
CCGGCGCAGCACGATGCCGTCGACCCGCGCGCGCACTTGCGCGACCAGGAACGCGCTGGTGCGGCCCGGCAGTTCGGTCACCGCCGGCACGGCTTGCGGCTGGACGGTGACGACGCCGACTTCCGGCGTTTGCGGCGGCGGCGCCGCTTCCTTTTTCCCGCATGCGGCCAGGAAAACGGCAGCCGTTGCGGCAGTGATTAAGCGGTATGGAACCCGTTCGACGCGCATGGAGCGACCTCTCACAATTAGACGACCTTCAATGGGAATCACCAGATCTCCTCATGGCCCTGACGCGCGGCAGACCTGCAATGTCCTGTCCGCCGCGGATGCGGACGCGTGTTGCGGGTGTGCGTTGCACCCTGCGGAGCGTTCGTTTGCCGAACTGCTTCCGAAAAAAGAACGGCGAGCCCGCGGCCTTCGCGGGCGCGCGGTGCCGGGGGTTCGGCCAGACCGCTAGCGCGCGGGCCGGAATGCGGCGCCGGCGAATTCGATGAACGCGCGCGCGGCGGCCGGCAAACGCGCGGCACGCGCATGCGCGAGCTTCAACGTGACGGGCGCGAGCGGGTGCAGCGGGGCCACGCGCACCAGCGTGCCGGCTGCCAGATCGGCCTCGACGAGATATGCGGGCAACACCGCGGCACCCATGCCGGCCACGGCCAGCCGCCGCGCCATCTCGAGATGGCCGACGCCTGCATTGCTCGTTGCCGCACCGGATCGCACCCCGGCCATGGGGTCGTCATCGGCCGCCGGCAGCTCCAGCCGCACGGCCGCGATGTCCGGCCAGTCGCCCGATGCCGCAGCGCCGCCGTGCGCGGCGACATAATCGGGCGCCGCGACCCGCACGGATTCGTACGCGGCCAGCGTATGCAACGCGTGTGCGCCGGACACCGGCATGCCGTCCGTCAGGAACGCGACGTCGATGTCCTCGGCAGTCAGGTCGACGTGGGCATCGGTCAGCGTCACGGTCGGCCGCACGTCCGGAAACCGGTGCACGAAACGATCGAGCAGCGCGCTCAACTGGCTGAGCCCGAACGCAACCGGCGCGGCCACGCGCAGCACGCCTTCCGGCTTGCTGCCCATCGCGACGAAACGACCGTCGATCTCGTCGATCGCACCGAGAATCCGCTCGACGCGCGCGAGATACAGCTCGCCGATTTCCGTCAGCGACTGATGGCTCGTACTGCGTTGAAGCAGGCGCGCGCCGAGGCGCGTCTCGAGCGCGTCGACCAGCCGGCTCGCCATCGCGGTCGACACGCGCAACCGCGTCGCCGCCCGGCGAAACCCGCCTTCCCTTGCCACCGTCACGAATGCCCGAATCGATTGAAGTTGGTCCATTTGTCCGGATTCCCCTGCGCGGACGACTGCCCGTCTACCTGCACCCGACGCCGCGCCGCAGCCGGCCCGCATCGGCCCGGCCAATGCAGCTGCCCCGCCACCGGCTCAGCCGGGTCGGTCGGCACGCTCGCGACGGGCACGCGCCGGCTTGCAACGGGCGCAAACCGGCCTCGGCAAGCCCGATGCACGATCGTTCAGTAGCAGTCCTGAGTCTTTTCCGGCGATTCGCGGCGGCGACGCACGCGGCAAGGCCGGCGGCGTCCGCGCATCACGCGGACGGTGTCGCCCGCATCATCCGGGCGCGCTGAATCGCATTTCCTTCAGCAGGTGCAATGGTAGGGAAACCGCCGGAAAATGGCTTGCCCGATCCTGCGATTGTTTTGCCTTAATTTCCGAATTTGTGCGCTGCACACCCTGCACCGACGGGCGACGCGGCCGCCGACCATGCAGGTCCGGATGATCGGGCTAATTTCGGACAGGTTTAGGCAATCCCGCGCGCTCGACTCGCCGTACGATGTGAGCGCCGTGCCATGCGCCTCGACAGGGGATCGCAGCCGCACGCATTGCATCGCTCACTCCGCCAACCGCTTACCCAACATGGAAATCGACGCCCGAACGCCGCCTCAACCGCGCACCCCGCCGGATCACGATGCCCGGTCGCCCGCCCGGTTAGCCACGGCCCGGCTCGCGGCGCTGATCGCCGCGTACGCGCCGCACGACGGCATGTTCGACCTTCCATTGCGCGGCATGCGCGTCGCGCGCGCCTCCGCGCCGTCGCCGCAATGGAACCATGGCGTGCATCATGCGTGCCTGAGCCTCGTCGGGCAAGGCGCGAAATCGATACGGGTCGGCGACGCTACCTACGGGATCGACGAATCGCGGATGCTGGTCGCCATCGCCGACCTGCCCGTGACCGGACGCGTGACGCGCGCGAACCCGGCCGAGCCGTTCCTTTACGCGCAACTCGAACTCGATCCGCGCCGCATCGCGGCGCTCACGCCGGTCGTCTTTCCGCACGGACTGCCGAAGGCGGTCGACTACGGCGCGCTCGACACGCTCGACGCAACGCCCGAAATCGTCGACGCCGTCGCGCGGCTGATGCAACTGATCGCACAACCGGACGACCTCGACCTGCTCGCACCGCTGATCGTCGACGAAATCCTCATCCGGCTGCTGCGCGGCCCGTCGGGCGCGCGCGTCGCGCAGATCGGCGACGCCGGTTCGACGACCCAGCGCATCTCGCGCGCCGTCGCATGGATTCGCGACCACTACCTCGATCCGATGGCGGTCGACGCGCTCGCGCGACAGGTGGAGATGAGTCCGTCGACCTTCCACCATCACTTCCGTGCGGTTACGTCGATGAGTCCGTTGCAATGCCAGAAGGTGCTGCGGCTGCAGGAGGCGCGCCGCCTGATGTGCCTGTCGGCGATGGATGCGCGGCAGGCATGCCGAAGCGTCGGCTACGTGAGTGCGTCGCAGTTCAGCCGCGAATATGCCCGGCTGTTCGGCGACGCACCGGGCCGCGACGTCGCGAGGTTGCGCGGCGAAGCGGTGCCGCTGTCGCGGGTCGCGCCATGACCGGATTTCGCAAGCGAGGAAGTTGCTCGCCGCGCCCCCGACCGTCGGGCCGGCTACACGTTCACGCGAGCGAGGGCGGCGCAGCGAGGCTGACGTCGACGCGTTTCGGCAGGATGCCGGCCTGATAGAACACGTCCGCGATGCGCTGCTGGTACGCGAGCGTGTCACGGGTGACGGGCTCGACGCCGAAGCGCGCGCGGCGAAACGCGAGCGCCACGGCCGGCTCCGGAATGCCCCACAGCTTCGAGAATTCGGCCGCGCCCTGCGCGCGGTTCGCATCGAGCCAGCGCTGGACCGTCGCCAGTTCCGACACGACCGCGTCGAGCACGTCGGCATTGTGCTGCGCGTACGTGCGCGACGCGAAATAGTAGCTGCGGTTCTCGACGAGCCCTGTGCCGTCCGCGACGATGCGCGCGCCGAATGCCTGCTGGACCACCGCGAGAAACGGATCCCAGATGATCCACGCATCGACCGAGCGGTTCTCGAACGCCGCTCGCGCATCGGACGGCGACAGCCAGACCGGCGTGACGTCTGTATAGCCGAGCTTCGCGGCCTGCAGCAGCCTCACCAGCAGGAAGTGCGTATTCGATCCCTTCACCAGCGCGATGCGCTTGCCGCGCAGGTCGGCAAAGGTCTTGACCGGCGAATCCTTCGCGACGACCACCGCTTCGGTCGCCGGACCGGCCGGCGTCTGCGCGTAGTAGACGAGCGGCGCACCGGCCGCGAGCGCGAAGATCGGCGGCGCTTCGCCGACATCGCCGAAATCGATCGATCCCGCGTTCAGCGCCTCGAGTTGCGGCGGGCCCGACGGGAATTCGGTCCACGTGACGTTCACGCCGAGTGTCGCGAGCTTGCCCTGCAGCGTGCCGCGCGCCTTCAGCAGGCTGAGCGGCCCTTTCTGATAACCGATGCGCAACGTCCGCGCGCCGGCCGCGCTGGCCAGCGCAAGGCCCGGGTGGGCGGCGGCGCCTGTCGCGATCGCCAGGCCGGCATGAATGAGCCGGCGGCGGATGCTGGAGTGTCGATCTGCCATGTCGTTTCGGGTTCGATGAAGTGGGCGCGCACGAAGCGCGCATGCGATGAAGCAGGTCGAACCGATTCTAAAAGGCGGCTACCGCTGGCCGAACCAACGATGTTCGATATCGAAAGCGAGCGTTTTCATAAAGGCATGCCGATGGCACGGGCATCGTTGGCCGGAACGGTCCGCACACATTCCTGCGCCACTCGCTTTTAACAAAGGAATGCGAACCATTTCCATCAAGCCGAAAGACCGTGCGCGGCACTCACGTACCGATCGTGCGTGAATCAGGATTGACGGGACGCGCAACAAGCGTTCAACGCAGCCTCGTCGGCAGCCAGCATCTCGGGCACGCATTCCCGCAGGAAATCGACGAACGTGCGGATCTTCGCATCGAGATACTGACGCGACGCATACAACGTGTAGACCGTCAGCTTCTGCAGCCGGTAATCGGGCAACACACGCACCAGCGCGCCGCTCGCGAGCGCGGGCAGCGCCGCCGACATCGGCAGGGAGCCGATCCCGAGCCCCGCGCGCAGCGCGGTGCCGAGCGCATCGGCGATATTCACCTGGAAATCCGGCAGCGGCAGTTCGACCGTTTCGCGGCCGTTCGGGCCGTCGAGGTGCCAGCGGTCGCGCGGAAACAGCGGCGTGACGAGCCGCAGGCACGCATGCCCGGCGAGATCGCTCACCGTGCGCGGCGTGCCGCGCGCCTTCAGATAGGCAGGCGACGCGCACAGCACGCTGCCCACGTCACCGAGCCGCTGCGACACCAGCCCGGAATCGGGCAGCTCCGTCGTGCTCAGCTGCAGCGACACGTCGTAGCCTTCGTCGATGATGTCGGGCACGTGCTGCGACAGCGTCAGCTCGACCGCGACCGACGGATAGCGTTCGCGGTAACGCACGACCGCGGGCATCACGTAGGACTGGCCGAAACTCGTCGTCGCGTGAACGTGCAGCCGTCCGGACGGCTTCGCCTGCGCGTCGGCCGCCTCGGCTTCCGCTTCGTCGATATAGCCGAGGATGCGCTGGCAGCGGTCGAGATAGCGTTGCCCGGCGTCGGTCAGCGCGATGCGGCGCGTGCTGCGGTTGAGCAGGCGCGTGCGCAGATGCGTTTCGAGTTGCGCGACCGAGCGCGACGCGTAGGCCGTCGTGATGTCCAGGCGCTGGGCCGCGCTCGTGAAGCTGCCCTCCTCCGCGACCCGGACGAAAATGCGCATCATCTGTAACGTGTCCATCGACCTGTCCCCGGGATTGTCACGTCGCGCCGCCGTGCGGCCAGGGGGCCGGCGGCGCCGGCACGAGCCGGTCTGGCGCGAATTGTGCGGAACAGTACAGCAGCGTTGCAGACGTGTCCAGTTCGCCGTATGCGGCACGATCCGGATGCCGAATCGTGCCGCCGAGCCGTTCGCCGCACGGTATCCGGGCCGGTCGCCCATCCGTACCGGATGGGTCGACGAACCAACGGGAACGGTCGGCAAAAACGACCGGCCGACCACGATACCGCGCGTCGATCGACGCTCTTCGCGGCTCGCGCGTTACGCGGCGGCGGCCGCATCGAACGGATCGCGCAACACGATCGTGTCGTCGCGCTCCGCGCCGGTCGTGATCATCGAAACCGGCGCGCCCGCCACGGCTTCGATGCGCGCGATGAAATCCTGCGCGGCGCGCGGCAGCGCCGCCCGCTCGCGCACGCCCTTCACCGAGCCTTGCCAGCCTTCGAACCGTTCGTAGAGTGGCTTCGCGCGCGACTGCGCATCGAGGCTCGCGGGCAGATGATCGACGCGCGCGCCGTCGAATTCGTAACCGACGCACAGCGCGATCGACTCGAAGCCGTCGAGCACGTCGAGCTTGGTGAGCGCCAGCGAATCGATGCCCGAGATCCTGACGGCCTGGCGCAGTTGCGCGGCGTCGAGCCATCCGCAGCGTCGCGGCCGGCCGGTATTCACGCCGAACTCCTGTCCGCGCGCACGCAGCGTTTCGCCGGTAGCGTCGGTCAGCTC
>NZ_BCPP01000409.1:0-5937 GCF_016586125.1 Burkholderia sp. E168m23 | reverse complement strand
GACGGCCTTCTCCGGCGACAGGTCGCCCGGCAGGCCTTCGGCCATCTTCGCGAGCGTTTCCATCGCGAGGTACGGGTGCACGGCTTCCGCGCCGTAGCCCGCGAGCAGCGCGAAGTGGTGCGTTTCACGCGCGGAGCCCGTCTCGACGACGAGGCCCGTGCTCGTGCGCAGCCCTTGCTGGACGAGGTGCGTGTGGATCGCCGACGTGGCGAGCAGCGCCGGAATCGCGACGTGCTCGGCGTCGGTCTTGCGGTCCGACACGATCAGCATGTTGTAGCCCGACTTCACCGCGTCGACGGCTTCCGCGCACAGCGACGCGAGGCGCGCCTCGATGCCTTCCTTGCCCCACGCGACCGGGTAGCAGATGTTCAGCTCGTACGCGCTGAACTTGCCGCCCGTGTACTGGTCGATCGCGCGGATCTTCGCGATGTCCTTGAAGTCGAGCACCGGCTGCGACACTTCGAGCCGCATCGGCGGGTTGATGTTGTTCGTGTCGAGCAGGTTCGGCTTCGGGCCGATGAACGACACGAGCGACATCACCATGTTCTCGCGGATCGGGTCGATCGGCGGGTTCGTGACCTGCGCGAACAGCTGCTTGAAGTAGTGATAGAGCGTCTTGTTCTTGTTCGACATCACCGCGAGCGGCGAGTCGTTGCCCATCGAACCGACGGCTTCCTCGCCCTGCTGCGCCATCGGCGCCATCAGGAACTTCAGGTCTTCCTGCGTGTAGCCGAACGCCTGCTGGCGGTCGAGCAGCGCGGCGCCCTGCGTGCGGCCGGCCGCGACTTCCTCGGCCTTCGGCTCGATCTCGTCGAGCTTGATGCGCACCGCGTCGATCCAGCTCTTGTACGGCTTCGCGTTCGCGAGGTTGTCCTTCAGTTCCTTGTCGTCGATGATGCGGCCGTGTTCCATGTCGATCAGGAACATCTTGCCCGGCTGCAGGCGCCACTTCTTGACGATCTTCGATTCGGGGATCGGCAGCGTGCCGGCTTCCGACGCCATGATGACGAGGTCGTCGTCGGTCACGATGTAGCGCGCCGGGCGCAGGCCGTTACGGTCGAGCGTCGCGCCGATCTGGCGACCGTCGGTGAACGCGATCGCGGCCGGGCCGTCCCACGGTTCCATCATCGCGGCGTGGTATTCGTAGAACGCGCGGCGGTTCTCGTCCATCAGCGTGTGCTGTTCCCATGCTTCCGGGATCATCATCATCACCGCATGCACGAGCGGGTAGCCGGCCATCACCAGCAGTTCGAGACAGTTGTCGAACGATGCGGTATCCGACTGGCCCGGATAGATCAGCGGCCACAGCTTCGGCAGGTCGTCGGCGAGCACGTGCGATGCGATCGCGCCGGTACGTGCGTTCAGCCAGTTCACGTTGCCCTTCACGGTGTTGATCTCGCCGTTGTGCGCGATCATCCGGTACGGGTGAGCCAGCTCCCACGCCGGGAACGTGTTGGTCGAGAAGCGCTGGTGCACGAGCGCGAGCGCCGACACGACGCGCGGGTCCTGCAGGTCGCGGTAGTACACGCCGACCTGGCCCGCCAGCAGCAGTCCCTTGTAGACGATCGTGCGCGCCGACATCGACGGCACGAAGTATTCCTTGCCGTGCTTGAGCTTCAGCGCCTGGATGCGGTGGCTCGCCGTCTTGCGGATCACGTACAGCTTCCGCTCGAGCGCGTCCGTCACCATGATGTCCTTGCCGCGGCCGATGAAGATCTGGCGGATCAGCGGCTCGCTCGCCTTGACCGTCGGCGAGATCGGCATCGCATGGTCGACCGGCACGTCGCGCCAGCCCAGCACGACCTGGCCTTCGGCCTTCACCGTACGCTCGAGCTCCTGCTCGCACGCGAGACGCGATGCGTTTTCCTTCGGCAGGAAGATCATCCCCACCCCGTACTCGCCGGCCGGCGGCAGGTCCACGCCCTGCTTCGCCATTTCCTCGCGATAGAACGCGTCCGGAATCTGGATCAGGATGCCCGCGCCGTCGCCCATCAGCGGATCGGCGCCAACCGCGCCGCGGTGATCGAGGTTCTCGAGGATCTTCAGGCCTTGCTGAATGATCTCGTGGCTCTTCTTGCCCTTGATGTGAGCGACGAAGCCGACGCCGCAGGCGTCGTGTTCGTTTTGCGGGTCGTACAGACCTTGTGCGGCGGGCACCGCGGCGAGCGGCTGCTGGTGGTCGTTCATGGGGACACCGTCGTAAAGGGGGCCTGGAGGCCGTTGAACCGTTTTCTTGTTGCCGTCGAGCCCGCTCCCGACGGGAGACGGCACGGCCGACAGTGGTTGGGCAGGCTTCGCCCGGACCACCGGAATTCGGAATATACGCGACGAATCAAGGGAATAGCAACAAAAACCGTTTGATCGAACCCCAATTAACCAGATTCCTTGATCTGGTGCCGTTTTATTGGGGCCGTATCGTTTTGGTGCAAAAAGAAGCGGCGCCCGCAGCGCCGCTTCTGGCCCGCCTTTCCGGCATTACTGCTGGATCGGCGGCGTGTTCTCGCGCACCTTTCTGGGGCGTCCGCGCGGCAGCGGCGAAACGCGCCGGTTCGCGGTGCGCGCCGCCCACTCGCGGTAATTCTCGCCGCCGAGCACCCAGCCCTTCAGCGTCGCCTGCTGCAGCTGGTCGGCCTGCCGCTCGTCGAGCGGCTGCTCGCACAGCTCCTTGTACGCACGCTGGCGGTCAAACGGCGTGTTGCCGAGCGCCCAGTAGAGCGGATGGTCGGTGATCAGGCTGTCGACGGTGAGCCCGACGTGATGCCGGTAGCTCGACCAGCGATAGGCCTCGGGCGTCGCGACGAGCTGCGCACGCACCGGGCTCATCTCGACCACGCGGCTCGCGAGCAGGAAATAGCGCTCGCCTTCGATCACCGTCGCGCGATAGCGGCCTTCCCACAGCGTGCCGCGGCGCGAATAGCGCCGGTTGAAATGCGCGACGTAGCGACGGCCGACGGCCTGCATCGCCTTCGGCAGGCTGGCCTCGTCGCTGGGCGTCACGAGCAGTTGCACCTGGCGCGGCAGCAGCACGTAGGCATGCACCGACAGGTGATGATCGCGTGCGGCGGCCTTCAGGCAATCGATGAAGAGTTCGTAGTCCTGGTCGTCGACGAACGCGGGTTGCTGATCCAGGCCGCGCAGTATCACGTGCTGCGGCTGGTCGGGAACGTAGAGTCGTGCTAACCGTGCCATGCTGAATGTCCGTTTGAACGCGTTAGGAAATACCCGGAGGTCCGAAAGTGCGCACCTGCGTAGAATGCCTGTCCCTGCGGCGCGCGTAAGCGTACGGTCGTGCGAATCCTAGGGAGAAAACTCTAACTTACGAGCTTGTTTGGTTTTAAACGCAGTCGTCATAATGAGCACGCCTTTGATCGGAGGAGACACAATGAAACGAAAACTGGCCATTACGGGGGCCGCAGCGCTCGCATTCACGTTCGCGGGCGGTACGGCACATGCACAATCCGCAGGTGATTTCTACGTCAGCACCGGCTGGCTGCACCTTTCGCCGCAGGACAGCAGTGACCCGCTGTTCGTCTACCGCGTAGGCGGCACGCCCATCAATCAATCGATTCCCAACACCGGCGCCGGCATCAACGACGCCGACACGCTGGGGCTCGCAGCAGGCTACTTCGTCACCGACCATATCTCCACCGAGCTCGTGATGGGGATCCCGCCGAAGTTCGACATCACCGGCAAGGGTCAGTTCGACAGATTCGGCGTACTCGGCCGTGCATACCAGTGGAGCCCTGCCGTCCTGCTTCGCTACCACTTCAACGACGCCAATGCGAAGTTCCGTCCGTATGTCGGCGTCGGTGCGACGTACGTCTGGTTCACCGGCGCCAAGATCACCAACAGTGCGTTCGAGAACGGCGTGCTCGGCGGCCCGACCAGCGCGACGACCAGCAACCAGTGGGCGCCCGTGCTCAACGCCGGCTTCACGTACAACTTCACGAAACACTGGTTCGCAGGCCTGTCACTGTCGTACATCCCGGTCAGCGTGACCGCGACGTTCACGACGGCCCGCCGGACGCCGGTCGGGACGCTGACGGAAACGTCGAAGGCCCACATCTCGCTGAACCCGATCGTCACGTACCTGAACCTCGGCTACCGCTTCTAAGCGTAGTCGAATATTTGGGGAATGGTTAATCCTGCTGCAATTTGTAGCGGATTTTTCCTGGCGTAACGTCTCCACGATGCAAAACGCCCCGGCGCTCAGCGCGCCGGGGCGTCGTTTTTTCGCGTCAGGCACGGTCCGGGCGACGGTTTTTTACCGGACGCGGACGCGGCCATCGCCGCTAGACGACGTCGATGTCGTCCAGCGCGTCGGGTGCGATCAGGTCGATGCGGTCCGTGCAGACGGCATCGACACCCCAGCGCGCGAGTTCGCGTGCCCGTTCGAGGTCGTTCACCGTGTAAACCAGGATGCGCAAGCCGGCCGCCTTGATCGCGCGCACCAGCGATTCGTCGAGCCGAGTGTGGTCTGCATGCAACGATACGCAGTCGAGCGCATCGATGACCTGCGCATGCCAGTCGTCCGGCACGACTTCGTAGAGCATCCCGCGCGGCAACGCCGGCACCGTCGCACGCGCCTGTTGCAGCGCCTCGAACGAGAACGACGACAGCAACGGCGCAACGGCGGCATCGCGCCAGTACGCAGCCGCGTCGGCCGCCACGCGCTGCCCGGTTTCGCGCTCGCGCCCCGGGCACGGCTTGATCTCGACGTTCGCGGCCAGCCCGTGCGCGAGGCAGCGCGCCGCCGCCGCCTCGAGCGTCGGCATCCGTTCGCCCGCGAAGCGCGCATCGCGCCACGCGCCCGCGTCGAGCGCGGCCAGCGCCGCATAACGCATGCCCGCCGCCGCTCCGTGGCCGTTCGAGGTCCGGTCGACCGTATCGTCATGCAGCAGGAACGTCACGTCGTCGGCCGACAGTTTCGCGTCGAATTCGACCATCCGGTGCCCGCGCCGCGCGCCCTCGTCGAGCGCGGCCAGCGTGTTCTCCGGTGCGAGCGTGCCGCCGCCGCGATGGGCGACGACACGCGGATAGGGCCAGTCGATACGGGTGATCATCGTCGGTCTCTCGGCGAATGCAGCGGTTTCAGCCGGCGCGCTTGCCGGATTCGGGATCGAAGAAATGCAGCCGGTGCGCGGGCAGCGCGGCCGCCAGCGCCGTACCGCGCGCGGGGCGGTCCGCGTGCGGCAGGCGCACCGCGATGTCGTGATCGCCCCAGCGGCCGTGCGCGAGATTGTCCGCGCCGAGCAGCTCGCACGAATCGACCGGCAGCGTCGCCTGCGCGACGCCCGGCTGCGGCGTCATGTGTTCGGGACGCACGCCGAGCACCCAGTCGCGCCCGGTGGCGATCTCGCGGCCGATGCCCGGCGCGCCGGCCACCGGCAGCGCGGGGCCGCCGCCGGCGACCGTGAAGCTCGCGCCGTCTTCCGACAGCCGGCCGTGCATCAGGTTCATCGCCGGCGAGCCGATGAAGCCCGCGACGAACACCGTCGCCGGCTTCTCGTACACGTCGACCGGCGCACCGATCTGCTCCGCGTAGCCGCGATTCATCACGATCACCCGTTGCGCGAGCGTCATCGCTTCGATCTGGTCGTGCGTCACGTACACGCTGGTCGTCGCGAGCCGCGCATGCAGCCGCTGGATCTCGAGCCGCATCTGCACGCGCAGCTTCGCGTCGAGGTTCGACAACGGCTCGTCGAACAGGAACACCGACGGCTCGCGCACGATCGCGCGCCCCATCGCGACGCGCTGCCGCTGGCCGCCCGACAGTTCACGCGGGCGCCGCGCGAGCAGCGGCTCGAGCTCGAGGATCTTCGCGGCCGCGGCCACCCTTGAATCGATCGTCGCGCGCTCGATCCCGCGGATCTTCAGCCCGTAACCCATGTTCTGCGCGACCGTCATGTGCGGGTACAGCGCATAGTTCTGGAACAC
>NZ_BCPP01000408.1:0-5955 GCF_016586125.1 Burkholderia sp. E168m23 | reverse complement strand
GAAACCGGTCGAAGCATCGGTCGTCAAACCGCCGGCCGGAACGATCCACGCGGCGAGCGACGCCACGCACGCCGTTTCGAGCTGCGCGACCGAACGCGCCACGTCTACCTGCGCGGGCCAGCGTGCGGTGTCGAATGCCGTGCGCACCTGCGTCGTCAGGTCACGCAGCGCGTCGTCTCGCGCCGACGCAGGCGCTTCCGCACTCTGCAGCGACACGAAGCTCGCGAGCCGGCGCTCCGCGCCCTCGCCGAGCACGATCGTCGCCGCCGCGCCGACGAGCGGATGCGCGGTCAGCGCCGCATCGACCTCGGCCAGCTCGATCCGGTAGCCGCGGATCTTCACCTGATCGTCCTGCCGGCCGAGGAATTCGAGCGAGCCGTCGGCGCGCACGCGCCCGAGATCGCCGGTGCGGTAAAGCCTGCGCCCGTCCGCATGACGGATGAAGCGTTCGGCCGTCCGCACCGGATCGTTCGCGTAGCCCGTCGCGAGCCCGACGCCGCCGATATGGATCTCGCCGCGCACGCCCGGCGGACACGGCCGGCCGAGTGCATCGAGCACTTCCATCGTCTGCCCGGTCAGCGCGCGGCCGTACGGAATGCTCGCGAGCTGCGTGTCTTCCGGACGGATCGGATGCTCGATCGACCAGATCGACGCTTCGGTCGCGCCCCCGAGGCTGAACAGCGCGCTATCGGGCCAGCGCTGCCACCAGCGGGCCGGCAGCGTCACCGGAATCCAGTCGCCCGACCACAGCACGCGCCGCGGGCCCGGCACGTCGAGCGCCGGTTCGCCTTCGAGGTAGTCGATCAGCATCTGCCCCTGGGCGGGCACCGAGTTCCACAACGTCACGCGATGGCGCGCCATCAGTTCGGCCCAGTGCGACGGATCGTTGCCGCGCGCCGGATCGGGCAGCACGATGCACGCGCCGCGCGCGGTCGCGCCGAAAAAGTCGTAGACGGACAGGTCGAAGCTCAGTTCGGCCAGCCCCAGCACCACGTCGCCCGCACCGACCGCATGCCGCGCGCTGATGTCGGCGAGCGTGTTGCACACCGCCGCATGGCTCAGCATCACGCCCTTCGGCTCGCCGGTGGAACCCGATGTGTAGATCACGTAAGCCAACGCATCGGGGGCGATGTCGCACGCGGCGCGCGGCGGCCATTGCGGATCGCGCGGCAACGCATCGATATCGATGCGCACGCAACCTTCGTTTTCGAATGCGAGCGCCTGCACGCTGACGACCGCACGCACTCGCGCATTGCGCAGAATGGCCTGTTGCCGCAGCGCCGGCTGACGGCTGTCGACCGGGACGTACGCGGCGGCTGCCTGGACGATCGCGAGCACGGCCGCGAGCTGATGCGCGCACTTCGGCATCAGCACCGCGACGGTATCGCCCACGCCGACGCCGGCCTGTTCGAGCGCGGTACGCAGCGCCGCCGCCTGTTGCGCGACCTCGCGGTACGTGCGCGCACCCAGCGCGTCGATCACGACCGGCGCATCGGGCGTGCGCAACGCCTGCGCGGCGAAACCGGCCGCGATATGCGTATCGGCATCCGGATGCGCGTCGGCGACGGGCGTCGCGGACGGCAGCACGATGTCACCGTCACGCGACCACCATTCGGCATCGTCGGCCAGCCGGCCCAGCAGCGCGACATACGCGTCGAACATCGCGGCCGGCATGCCGTCCGGAAACAGGTCGTCGCGCACGTCCCAGCCGATTTCCAGTCCGCCGAACTGGTCGGTCACCTGGCAATCGAGCCATACCTGCGGCGTCTGGCTGATCATGGTGCGCGGCGGTTCGGCGCGCGTCGCCTGCTCGCCGAGCAGGCGCCCCACGCTGCCGATCCCGCTCGTGAACACCACCGGCATCAGCGCCGCGTCCTTGCCGCGCCGCCGCGCGAGTTCGCGCATCACGTCGACGCCGGTGAAGGCGCGATGATCGAGATCGTCGAACATCCGCGCGCCGATCGTGCGGGCACGTTCGACGAAATCGCGCCCGTGCGTCGCGTCGACGGCGAGCAGGCTCAGCGCGGTGAAATCGCCGAGCACCGCATCGATGCGCGGATGCACGGGCGGACGGTTCAATACCGTCAGGTTCAGGCAGAACGCCGGCGTCTGGCTCCAGCGGCCGACCACCTCGGCGAACGCGGCCAGCGCGACGCTCGCCGCGCTCAATCCGAAACGGCTCGCGTGGCCGCTCAGCGCGGCCCATTGCGCGCGGTCGAGCCGCGCATGCCGGTGCGTGAAGCGCGGCCGCCCGTCGGTGCGCATCGCGGGTACGACCGGCAGATCGGGACGCGCGGGCAGGTCGTCGAGGCGAGCGAGCCACCACGCCTTGTCGCGCGCATGCTCGGCGCGCGTCTCGGCCTGCGCTTCATGCAGCACATAGTCGCGAAACGTCGCATCGAGCGGCGCGGGCTGCCATTGCGGATCGTCGTAACGGCGCCGCCATTCGGCGAGCAGCAATTGCAGGCTCGCGTAGTCGATCAGCGTGAAATCCACGGACAGGTGCAGCACCGCGCCATCCGGGCCGAGACTCACTTCCGGCTGCAGCACCGGCCAGCGGTCGAGCGCATGCACCGCATGATCGAGGCGCTCGCGCACGCGGTTCAGGTGGGCGTCGAATGCGTTCGCGTCGGCCTCGCGCAAGTCGTGCACGGTGAGCGGCTGCCACGGCACGTCGGGCAGCACGCGTTGCCATGCGTTGTCCTCGACGATCGCGCGCAGCATCGGATGGCGCGCGACGCACGCATTCCACGCGGCTTCGAAGCGCACGCAGTCGAGATCCTTCGGCTCGTCGTATTCGACGTACAGATGGCACGCGCTGCCGCCGAACTCGAACGATTCGTGGCGGCCGAGCACGTACGCGGCCTGTACCGGCGTCAGCGCGAATCGTTCGTACTGATGCGCCGGATCGCTGCGCCATGCTCCGCCCTGAAGGAAACGGACGAACGCGTCGCGTTCGGCCTTGATGCGCGCGGCGAGATCCGCATCGAGCGCGCCGGCCGGCGCGCGATAGCGCAACTGGCCGCCGTCGTCGCACCACAGTTCGATCTGGCGTTCGCGGCAGAGATCGAGCACGTCGTCGAAGTTCACAGCACGCCCTCCTCGATCGTCGCGACCGACGCATCGCCGTCGGCGGGCGCCGCCGGTGTCAATTCGTCGAGCTGCGCCGCGAGGCCAGCGAGCGTCGGCTGCCGGTAGAACGCGGCCATCCCGATCCGCACGCCGAGCCGCTCGCGCAGTTGCGCGAGCAGGCGGGTCGCGAGCAGGCTGTCGCCGCCGAGCGCGAAGAACGTCGCGTCACGCGCGTTCGCCGCGCGGCCGAGCGCCTGCTCCCAACAGGCCAGCAATATCGCGTGCCGTTCGCCGGCCGGCACGAACGCGTCGTGCGCGGCCGGTGCGTCGCCGAGTGCGCGCGCGAGTGCATCCCCGACCGCCCGGCGATCGAGCTTGCCGTTCGCGTTGAGCGGCCAGCGCAGCACGCACCACAGCGCATCGGGACGCATCGCGTCGGGCAACCGGTCGCGCAACCAGTCCGCGAGCGCCGCCTGTTCGATCGGCTCGCCGACCCGGCGCGCATCGATGCAGGCGAATGCCGCCGAGCGCCAGCTGCGCGCATCGAGCGCAAAGCCGCACGCGTGGGCGGCCGCCGCCAGCGCATCGTGCGCGAACGGCCGCGGCAGCGACGCATCGCCCGCGACGCTCGCGACGAGTTCGCGCAGCGGCGAGTCGCGCAGCACGTCGGCGAGCAGCAGGCGGCCGTCCCGCGCGAGCAGCGCGGCCGCGATCCGGAAGGTGTCGCGCGGATCGTCGCGCAGGTGGGCCGCCGCGAAACTGATCACGCAGTCGAATGCGCCGAGATGACGTGCGGGCAGCAAGCCGTCCTGCATCGCCTGAAGCGCCGGCATCGTTCGCGTGAAGCGTGCCTGCGCGTTGTGCAGCAGGCCCGGCGACACGTCGAACAGCGTCACGTCGAAGCGCGGATCGTCGAGCACGCCGAGCCCCGCATCGAGCGCCTGGCCCGCGCGGGCATCGAGCACCGCGACGCGCAGCGCACCTGTGTGTGCCGCGGCCTGCGCGTCCAGCGCGGCGGCGAATTCGCGCAGCGCACGAACACCGTCCGGCAAACGTGTCGCGAACGCGAGCGGCGCCACGCACGGGTCCAGCAGTACGCGTTGCGCGGCGGTATCCGGATCGGCGGCGAGCGCGCGCAGCGCGGCCGTCAGATCGTCGAGATCGGTCGCCTGCCAGGCGAGGTGACCGAGCGCATCGACGAGGGCGATCGATGCGTCTCGCGGCGCGTGCCAGTGCGCACGCAGCGACGGCGGCAGGCCCGCGTCGCCGTCGAGCAGCCGCCCGGCCACGGCGTGCGCGACGGCCGCTTCCGCCGGCATCGTGTCGGCCATGTCGGCGGTCGCAAGCGATGCCGGCGCGGTGTCCGCTGCTGCACAATCGTTCGGCACGAACGCCGCGACGATGCGCGCGGCCTCGCCGTGGACGACACTCGCACACGCACCATCGATCAACGGATGCGCGGCCAGCGCCGCCTCGATCTCGCCGAGCTCGATCCGGTGACCGCGCACCTTCACCTGCCGATCCTCGCGCCCGAGGAATTCGAGCGTCCCGTCCGGCCAGTAGCGGCCACGATCGCCGGTGCGATACCAGCGGCCGGACGCGTGCTGCACGAAGCGCTGCGCGGTCGAGCTCGGGATCGGTTCCGGTAGCCGCGTGCGAGACTGTCGCCCCCGATCAGCAATTCGCCCGGCACGTAATCGGGCACATCGCGGCCGTCGCCATCGACGACGCGATACGCCTGCCCCGGCAACGGCCGGCCGTACGGAATCGAACGCCAGTGCGGCGGCACGTCGCGCACCGTCTGCACGTTCGACCAGATCCCGGCCTCGGTCGCGCCGCCGAGCGCGTGGAACGCACAGGCATCGCCGCAGCGCGCGCGCAGGCGCGCCGGCAGGTCGAGCGCGATCCAGTCGCCGGACAGCAGCGCCGCACGCACGCTGCGGCACGCGCCGCTCGCCGCCGGCACGGCCAGCGCCATTTCCAGCAGCGCGGGCGCCGAGTTCCACAGCGTCACGCGATGCTGCGCGATCAGTTCGATCCAGCGCGCCGCATCGCGCGCTTCGTCCTGCGTCGGCAGCACGAGTTGCGCACCGGCGCCCAGCGCGCCGAACAGGTCGTACACCGACAGATCGAAATCGAGCGCCGATACCGCGAGCAGCCGGTCGTCCGCGCGCATACCGAGCAGCGCATCGATCGCATCGATCGTGTTGATCGCCGCCGCGTGGGTCATCTCGACGCCCTTCGGCACGCCCGTCGAACCGGACGTGTAGATCACGTAAGCGGTCGCCTGCGGCGCGACCTCGAGCGGCGCGGCCAGCGGCGCATGCCGCGACAGCGCGGCGATACCGACATGCGGCAGCGGCCCGCCCGCGCACGCGGTGTCGCCGATCACGGCCTTCACGCCCGCCGCGCGCTCGATCAGCGCCTTGCGCGCGACCGGCTGCGCGATGTCGAGCGGCACGTAGCACGCGCCGGCCGCCAGCACGCCGAATACCGCCGCGACCTGCTCGGGCCCGCGCGGCAAACTGATCTCGACGGCATCGCCGTGCCCGATCCCGGCCGCGCGCAAGCCGCCCGCGATCGCGAGCGCCTGCGCGGCCAGTTCGCCGCGCGTCACCGCGCGATCGCCGCATCGCACCGCCACGGCGGCCGGCTCGCGTGCGGCCAGCGCGAAGAAATCGTGATGCAGCGTGCGCGCGCGGCCGGGAGCCGGCAACGCATTGAGCGTATCGCGCACGCGTCGCTGCGCGGACGGCAACTCGACCGCGATCGGCAGCCGCCAGTCGCGATCGCACAGCGCCTGCACGAACGCGACATACGCGCCGAACATCGCGTCGATCATTCCGTCCGGGAACAGCCCGTCGACGCTGTCCCACGCGAGCA
>NZ_BCPP01000407.1:0-5963 GCF_016586125.1 Burkholderia sp. E168m23 | reverse complement strand
CAGTTCGACGTGAGGCAGCACCACCAGTTGAGGCATGTTCGTTCCGTCAGTCAGGGTGCGGCGCCGCGCGCCGCACGTTCATCATCGCGCGGGCCGTTGCCGGCCGATGCGCGGTTCGTGGGTTCAGATCTCGTCGAGCCGGCGGCCCGACAGCGCGCGCTTGATGCTCTTGTCCATCCGGCGCGCCGCAAATTCGTCGGTACCGTCGGCCAGCGCCTTGGTCGCCGCTTCGATCGCCTGCGTATCGTCGCCCTGCGCGACCGCGCGCAACGCCGCGGCCAGCGCGTCGACCTGCGCGCGCTCGTCGGCCTCGAGCAGTTCGCCGTCGGCCGCCAGCGCGGCCTGCGTCGCCTCGAGCATCCGTTCGGCCTCGACCTGCGCTTCGCGCAGCGCGCGGGCCCGCATGTCGATTTCGGCGGTCTTGAAGCTGTCTTCCAGCATCTTCGCGATGTCGTCGTCGGCGAGGCCGTACGACGGCTTCACGACGACCGATGCCTCGACGCCCGACAACTGCTCGCGTGCGAACACCGACAGCAGGCCGTCCGCGTCGACTTGATACGTCACGCGAATGCGCGCGGCGCCCGCCGTCATCGGCGGAATGCCGCGCAGCTCGAAGCGCGCGAGTGACCGGCAGTCGGCGACGAGCTCGCGCTCGCCCTGCACGACGTGGATCGCCATCGCGGTCTGGCCGTCCTTGAAGGTCGTGAATTCCTGCGCACGCGCGATCGGAATCGTCGAATTGCGCGGAATGATCTTCTCGACGAGGCCGCCCATCGTCTCGACACCGAGCGATAGCGGAATCACGTCGAGCAGCAGCCAGTCGTCGCCGGTGCCGCGATTGCCCGCGAGCAGATCGGCCTGGATCGCCGCGCCGAGCGCGACGACCTGGTCCGGGTCGAGGTTCACGAGCGGCGGCTGGCCGAAATACTTGGCGACCGCGTCGCGGATCACCGGCATGCGCGTCGCGCCACCGACGAGCACGACGCCCTTGATGTCGGCCGGCGTGACCTGCGCATCGCGCAGCGCCTTGCGGGTCGGCGTGAGCGTGCGCTGCACGAGCGGCTCGACGAGCGACGCGAAGGTATCGTGCGAAATCGTCTGCACGAGGTGTGCGCCGCTCGACAGCGTCACGTCGAGCGCCGCTTCGGGCGCCGACGACAGCGCTTCCTTCAGCACGCGCACCCGATCGAGCAGCAGGCGCACATCTTCGGGCGCGAGCGTCTTCGCGTCGATCCCGGCCTGCGCGAGCACGTGGCCGAACAGCGCGTGGTCGAAATCGTCGCCGCCGAGCGCGGAATCGCCGCCCGCGGCCAGCACCTCGAACACGCCCTTGGTCAGCTTCAGGATCGACAGGTCGAACGTGCCGCCGCCGAGGTCGTACACCGCGTACAGGCCTTCGGCCGCGTTGTCGAGGCCATAGGCAATCGCCGCGGCGGTCGGTTCGTTCAGCAGGCGCAGCACGTTGAGGCCCGCGAGACGCGCGGCATCCTTGGTCGCCTGGCGCTGCGCATCGTCGAAGTAAGCGGGCACCGTGATCACCGCGCCGACCAGATCGTCGCCGAGCGAATCTTCCGCGCGATAACGCAGCGTCGCGAGAATCTCGGCCGACACTTCGACCGGGCTCTTCACGCCGTCGATCGTACGGATCTGCACCATGCCCGGCGCATCGACGAATTCGTACGGCGCGTTCGCCGCGCCTTCGACCTCGGCCTTGCCGCGGCCCATGAAGCGCTTGACCGACACGATCGTGTTGCGCGGATCGGTCGCGGCCTGCTCCTTCGCTTCGTGGCCGATGCGGCGGCCGCCCTTCTCGAGGTAACGGACCACCGACGGCAGCAGCACGCGGCCCGCTTCGTCCGGCAGGACTTCGGGCACGCTGTTGCGCACGGCGGCGACCAGCGAGTTCGTCGTGCCGAGATCGATCCCGACGGCGAGTCGCCGCTGGTGCGGCGCCGGCGCCATGCCCGGTTCGGAAATTTGCAGTAAAGCCATCTTGGTTCGTTCGGGCGCTCGGCCCGTTTGCTGCGCGTGCCGCAAGGCACGCGGTTAAGTTTCGAGGCGCTCGATCTGCGCGCCCACTTCCGACGCGACCCGTTCGATGAACATCAGCTGGCGCACGGCTTCCGCGGCGGCCTGGTCGGCGCCGCTGTCGAGCAGCGTGCCGAGGCGCTCGACGCGCACGCGCTTCTCGTCGCGCAGCTCGGCGAGCAGCGCATCGAGCGCGTCGACGTTGCGGGCGGCCGCGGCATCCTCGATGCCCTCGCGCCACTCCATCTGCTGCATCAGGAACGCAGGCTCCATCGCCGTGTTGTTTTCCGCGCCGATGTCGACACCGCGCAGCGACAGCAGATAGGACGCGCGCTTCAACGGATCGCGCAGCGTGCGGTACGCCTCGTTCGCGCGAGTGGCCCATTGCATCGCGATACGCTTTTGCGCGTCGCCGGCCGCCGCGAAGCGGTCGGGATGCACCTGCGTCTGCACCGTCCGGTAGGCGGCGTCGAGCGCCGTCTCGTCGAGCGCGAATTGCGCCGGCAGGTGAAACAGATCGAAATGGCTGTCTTTCAGCGAAACCATCGTCGCGTTCAATTCCGGTTCGTCGTGCGGCAAACGCCGCACATTAAAAAGGCGGCCCGTGCCGCCTCTTGCCCGCATCGCGCGGAGGGAGCCGCGTCACACGCGGAACGATTCCCCGCACCCGCACTCGTCCTTCACGTTCGGGTTGTTGAACTTGAACCCTTCGTTCAGGCCTTCGCGGGCGAAGTCGAGCTCGGTGCCGTCGATATACGCGAGGCTCTTCGGATCGACGACGACCTTCACGCCATGGCTCTCGAACACCTGATCCTCGGGAGCCAGATCGTCGACATACTCGAGCTTGTACGCGAGCCCCGAGCACCCGGTCGTACGAACGCCAAGCCGCAGGCCCACACCCTTGCCGCGACGGACGAGGTATTTCTGAACGTGCTGTGCTGCTTTTTCGGTCAGTGTAATTGCCATGATGTCCTTGCCGCGGCGCCCCACTCGGAGGCCCCGCGTTTCCTTCCCTAGCCGCTCGATGCCGCTCAGGCTGCTGCCTGATCGCTTTCCTTGGTGTCGTGGCGCTTCTTGTAGTCGGCCACGGCTGCCTTGATCGCGTCTTCCGCGAGGATCGAGCAGTGAATCTTCACCGGCGGCAGCGCGAGTTCTTCGGCGATCTGCGTGTTCTTGATCGACAGTGCCTCGTCGAGCGTCTTGCCCTTCACCCATTCGGTGACGAGCGAGCTCGATGCGATCGCCGAACCGCAACCGTAGGTCTTGAACTTCGCGTCTTCGATCACGCCGTCCGCGCCGACGCGGATCTGCAGCTTCATCACGTCGCCGCATGCCGGCGCGCCGACCATGCCCGTGCCGACCGTGTCGTCGTCCTTCGCGAACGAACCGACGTTGCGCGGGTTTTCGTAGTGATCCAGAACCTTGTTGCTGTAAGACATGACTCAGACTCCTTGACTCGTTACGTCTGCGTGCGTCAATCCGCCCGCGGTTGCATTCAATGCGGTATCAGTGTGCGGCCCATTCGATCGTCGACAGATCGATGCCTTCCTGGTGCATTTCCCAGAGCGGCGACAGTTCGCGCAGCTTCGCGATCTTGCTGTTCAGCAGGTTGATCACGAAGTCGACTTCCTGCTCCGTCGTGAAACGGCCGACCGTGAAGCGGATCGAGCTGTGCGCGAGCTCGTCGTTGCGGCCGAGCGCACGCAGCACGTACGACGGCTCCAGCGACGCCGACGTGCACGCGGAGCCCGACGACACCGCGACGTCCTTGATCGCCATGATCAGCGACTCGCCTTCGACGAAGTTGAAGCTGATGTTCAGGTTGTGCGGGACACGGTGATCCATGTCGCCGTTCACGTAGGTTTCCTCGATCTGCGACAGGCCGCGCAGCAGCTTGTCGCGCAGCATGCGGATGCGCTCGTTCTCGGTCGCCATTTCCTCGCGCGCGATGCGGAACGCTTCACCCATGCCGACGATCTGGTGCGTCGGCAGCGTGCCCGAACGCATGCCGCGCTCGTGACCGCCGCCGTGCATCTGCGCTTCGATGCGCACGCGCGGCTTGCGGCGCACGTACAGTGCGCCGATGCCCTTCGGGCCGTAGGTCTTGTGTGCCGAGAACGACATCAGGTCGACCTTCAGCTTCGCGAGGTCGATCGCGACCTTGCCGGTCGACTGCGCGGCATCGACGTGGAACACGATGCCCTTCTCGCGGCAGATTTCGCCGATCGTCTCGATGTCCTGGATCACGCCGATCTCGTTGTTCACGTGCATCACCGACACGAGGATCGTGTCCGGGCGCAGCGCGGCCTTGAACACGTCGAGGTCGATCAGGCCGTCATCCTTCACGTCGAGATAGGTGACTTCGAAACCGTCGCGCTCGAGCTCGCGGCACGTATCGAGCACGGCCTTGTGCTCGGTCTTCACCGTGATGATGTGCTTGCCCTTGCCCTTGTAGAAGTTCGCGGCGCCCTTGATCGCGAGGTTGTCCGACTCCGTGGCGCCGGACGTCCAGATGATCTCGCGCGGGTCGGCGTTCACGAGTGCGGCCACCTGTTCGCGCGCTTCCTCGACTGCACGCTCCGCGTCCCAGCCGTAAGCGTGGCTGCGCGACGCCGGGTTGCCGAACTGCTCGCGCAAGTACGGCACCATCTTGTCGACCACGCGCGGATCGACGGGCGTCGTCGCGCTGTAATCCATATAGATGGGCAGGTGGAGAGTCTCTTGGGTCATCTGTCGCTCCGGGTATTCTGTGCAGGGACTATGTGCGTTATGGGGTATGGCGGGCGCTTTCGCGCTCACGAACTCGCGATGTTGAACACCGAATTGGGGCCGAGCGGCATCGTGCGCACGGGCTCGGCCGGTGCGGCGACGGGCTCCGGCGCGCGACGGTCGCGCAGCACCGCGGGGGCGCCCTCGCGTGCGCGCTGCTGATCGACGAGATCCTGCAGCGACACCGAATCGAGGTATTCGACCATCTTCTGGTTCAGCGTCGACCACAGCTCGTGCGTCATGCAATGGCCGTCGGGCTGCTTCGAGCCGTCGCACGTGCCTTTGCCGCCGCACTGCGTGGCGTCGAGCGGTTCATCGACCGCGATGATGATGTCGGCAACGGTGACGTCCTGCGCGCGACGCGCGAGGTTGTAGCCGCCGCCCGGGCCGCGCACGGATTCGACGATTTCATGCCTGCGCAGCTTGCCGAACAGCTGTTCGAGATACGAGAGCGAAATCCGCTGGCGCTGGCTGATGCCTGCAAGCGTCACCGGGCCCTGCTCCTGGCGCAGTGCCAAGTCAATCATCGCCGTGACGGCGAAACGGCCTTTGGTGGTGAGTCTCATGGTGTCTAGGGGACTGCAATCTTGACGATTTTGGTCAAGTATAAATATTTGACGTTTTTAGTCAAGTATCCATGTCTTTGAAAGGGTATTCGCAGGCCGCTGAATAGCGTGCGGTCAGTGCGCCGTGCGTGCGCGCAGCGTCTCCAGCAGACCCGCGCATGCGCGCTCGACCTGGTCGAGCACCTGCTCGAAGCCTTGCGCGCCGCCGAAATACGGATCGGCCACTTCGGTTTCGGTCGCGCCCGGCGCGAATTCCATCAACAGGCGCACTTTCTCGCGGTGCTGCGGCGGGCAACGGCGGCGCAGTTCGGCGAGATTCGCCTCGTCCATCGCGAGCAGCAGGTCGAATTGTTCGAAATCCGCCGCGCTCACCTGCCGGGCGCGCAGCGCCGACAGATCGTAGCCGCGGCTGCGGGCCGCCGCCTGCGCCCGCGTATCGGGCGGCTCGCCCACGTGCCAGTCGCCGGTGCCGGCCGAATCGATCGCGATCCGGTCGGCCAGCGCGGCCGCGTCGACCTGGTGGCGCATCACGCCTTCCGCGGTGGGCGAACGGCAGATGTTGCCGAGACAGACGAAACAGATCGCAACGCGGGTCATCGC
>NZ_BCPP01000406.1:0-5962 GCF_016586125.1 Burkholderia sp. E168m23 | reverse complement strand
AGCACCGGCTAAGAAGGCCGCCG
This sequence comes from Burkholderia sp. E168m23, assembly GCF_016586125.1. Lineage (NCBI taxonomy): Bacteria > Pseudomonadati > Pseudomonadota > Betaproteobacteria > Burkholderiales > Burkholderiaceae > Burkholderia > Burkholderia sp. E168m23. The sequence goes on along the minus strand of NZ_BCPP01000406.1, from coordinate 5,939 downwards.
CGAAGAAGGTTGCAGCCAAGAAAGTCGCAGTGAAGAAGGTTGCTGCGAAGAAGGCCGCACCGGCGAAGAAGGCTGCTGCCAAGAAGGCCGCGCCGGCGAAGAAGGCTGCTGCCAAGAAGGCCGCGCCTGCGAAGAAGGCTGCTGCGAAGAAGGCCGCGCCCGCCAAGAAGGCTGCCCCTGCGAAGAAGGCTGCCGCACCGGCGAAGAAGGCTGCTGCTCCGAAGAAGGCCGTCGTGAAGAAGGCTGCGCCGGCAACGACCGCGTCGACCGCATCGGTTGCGCCGGCATCGGGCGTGAAGACCGCGCTCAACCCGGCAGCAGCATGGCCGTTCCCGACCGGCAGCCGTCCGTAATCGCGGCTGAGCAGCATCACCCGGACACTCACGTGGTGTCCGTGGGTTGAGTAGCGCTACTCAATCAGTCCCGCCATCTGGCTCAGGTGGCGGGATTTTTTTCGTCTGCACGCGTCGTCGAAGGGGCGCCGATCAGCTCGCCGACGCGAGCGCGGAGGAAAGCGAGCGGACGAAAAAAAACGCATGTGCGGCTTCGCACATGCGTTCGACCGCGGCTTGCGCCGCGTGCTGAGGATATCGGTTAGTGCGTGACGCGCGTGACGCCGCCGCTCGACAGCAGGCGTACCCGCTCGCCGGCGCGGAATGCTTCGCCGCTGGCTGCCTGCGTGATCGAGCGCAGATCGCCGTTGTCGAGGCGCACGGTGATTTCGACACCGTTCGCCGTGCTGAGGTTTTCGCCGACCGCGTTACCCGCGACCGCACCGACGAGGCCGCCGGCAATCGCCGTCAGGATCGAGCCTTTGCCGCCGCCGATCGCGCTGCCCGCGACCGCGCCGAGTGCGCCGCCGCCGAGCGTGCCGATCGCGCTGCCGCCGCCGTCGGACTGAATGCGCACCGCACGCACGCTTTCGACCGTGCCCATGCGGACCGTCTGTTCGCGCTGCGCCTGGCCGACGCTATAGACATCCGCCGAACCGGGTGCCGTGAAGCAGCCGGCGAGGGTCAGCGTGGCCGTCAGCATGGCCGCGAGCGTGAGGGTTTTTTTCGTCAACATCTTTGCTCTCCCACAATATTCATTTGAGACTGTAACCGAATGCAGTCTCGAAGCGTGCGTCGATTTCGGCGCGCGTCAGTACGTAAGTCTGGGGCCCTTGATGGGCGATCTTGAGCGAACCCATCAGGCTCGCGAGGCGGCCGGTGGTTGCCCAGTCGAGCCCATGCTCGATGCCGTACAGCAGGCCGCCCCGGAAGGCGTCGCCGCAGCCGGTCGGATCGGCGATACGCTCGGCCGGCACGACCGGAATCTGCTCCGCGCCCTGCTTGTGGCGGATGATCGCGCCGTGCTCGCCACGCGTGATGACGAGGGCGTCGACCCGGCTGGCGATTTCATCTTCGGACCATCCCGTCTTGTCGCTCACCAGCTTGGCCTCGTAGTCGTTGACCGCTACGTAGGTCGCAAGTTCAATGCTGCGGCGCAGCGTCGCACCGTCGAACAGCGGCAGACCCTGGCCCGGATCGAACACGAACGGCACACCGGCCTTGGCGAGCTCTTCCACGTGCTGCACCATCCCGTCGAAGCCGTCCGGGCCGACGATCGCGAGCTTGATGTCCGGTGCGTCGCCCGCGTGGTTCAGGTGCGACTGCATCATCGCGCCCGGGTGGAACGCCGCGATCTGGTTGTTGTCGAGATCGGTCGTGATCATCGCCTGCGCGGTGTACGTATCGGGCAGCACGCGAACGTGGTCGCGGCGCAGGCCGAGCTGGTCGAGCCGGTCGAGATACGGCTGCGCATCCAGCGCGCCCATCGTGCCCATGATGCGCGCGTCGCCGCCGAGCAGGTGCAGCGCGTACCCGATGTTGCCCGCGCAGCCGCCGAACTCGCGGCGCATCGTCGGCACGAGGAAGCTCAGGTTGATGAGGTGCACCTGGTCGGGCAGGATGTGCTCGCGGAACCGCCCTTCGAAGGTCATGATGGAGTCGTAGGCGATCGAGCCGCAAATCAGCGTAGCCAAGGTGTGCGTTCCTGTAGAAATGAAGGGCCCTGCGCGACAACGCCGCGCGAAGGGCGCGGCGCGGCAGGGGAAAGCGGAAGAAAGCTTACTTCAGCGCGGCGAGCGCTGCATCGTAGTTCGGCTCATCCTTGATTTCGCCGACGAGTTCCGCGTGGATCACCTTGTCCTGCGCGTCGAGCACGACCACTGCGCGGGCGGTCAGGCCGTTCAGCGGGCCGCTCGTCACGTCGACGCCGTACGCGTTCGCGAACGCGCGGCCGGTGCGGAACGTCGATGCCGTCACGACGTTCGCGAGGCCTTCGGTCGTGCAGAAGCGCGTGGCGGCGAACGGCAGGTCGGCGGACACGACGATCACCACCGTGTTGTCGAGCGACGACGCGGCTTCGTTGAACTTGCGGGTCGACGTCGCGCAGGTCGGCGTGTCGAGGCTCGGCACGATGTTCAGCACCTTGCGCTTGCCGGCGAAGCTGGCGAGCGACAGGTCGGCGAGGTCCTTGCCGACCAGCTTGAAATCGGCGGCTTGCGCGCCGACGGCCGGGAACGTGCCGGCGAGATCGATCGGGTTGCCACCCAGCGTAACTTTGCTCATGTTCGTGCTCCGAAATAGCGCGCCGCTCGGGCGCGCGGGTTGAGACGGGCGCGCATGCGCGCCGCGGCGCGTCACGGATAGAAGATCTGGACGCGGAAATTCGAGGCGGGCGTGCCGTTCGTTTCGAGGCGGACGACCATCGTCTGCGTCGTGCCGGGCGGCAGCCCGGCGTCGATCGGCGTGCCCGGGCGTACGTAATCGCGCGGCGCGAGCACGCGGCGCACGGTGACGTGATTGGTGTCGTCGAGCAGCGTGAGTTCGACCGACGGATACGCGAGCGCGACGCGGTAGCGGTTCGTCAGCGGCACCTTCAGTTCGAGCTCGCGCGGGCCGTCGAGCTGGCGCAGGTCGGTCGCGTCGAGCCGCAGCCCGTCGATCGCGCGCGGCGGCGTGACCGTGCAGCCGAGCGGCGCGCAGGCCTGCCGGAACCAGCCTTGCGTGACGGGCCAGTAGATCATCAGCGTTTCGCGTTGCCACCACGCCAGTTGCGCGGCGAGCAATCCGACCAGCGCGGCCGCGACGAGACCGCCGAAAAAGCCGCCGAGCATCCCGCGTCGCTGCGGCGCGCGCGTCTCGCGCGTGACGGCGAAGTGCGGACGATCGTCGTCGGACAGTGCGGCGGGGAATGGGACGGCCGGTTGGACGACAGGCTGGGCGGCCGGTTCATCGGCTGCCGCTGCGGCCCGAGCTTCGTCGTGTCGGGCGAAGGTGCCGGGTTCCGATGCGGTTTCGGCTTCGGTGACGGCCGGCGCAGGCGTGAACGCAAAACGCGGTTCGCGCGGCGCGCGTTCGTCGTCCGGCGCGGCGAAGTGCGCGGGGACGACGGGTTCGGCCGGCTCGGTGGCGGTTTCGGTTTCCGACGGAAGGTGGGCGACGAAGCGAGGCTCGCGCGGGTCGCGCTCGAGCGGCGCGGGCGAGGGCGAGGGTGCGGTTTCTTCGGCTTCGTGCGGTGCGTGTTGCGCCTGCGGCGAATGCGGTTCCGTCGGTTGCTCGACGGCAGTCGACGAATCGAGTTCGGCTGGAGAGGACGCGAATGGCGCGGGCGTACCCGACAGATGAACGACGCCGGCTTCCGTGGACGGGAGCGCGAGCGGTATCAGCGGCTCGGTGCGCACGGTCTCGACGCTGTGCTGCAGCGACGGATCGACGCCGGCGTCGAGCCACGGCGCCCACATGTCCCAGCCTTCCGGCTTGTAATCGGTGCCGGTCGGCAATTCGGCCGGCGTGTCGGTGGCGAACAACCGGGCCGGCGCGGCCTGCTGGTGCGTGTCGCTGCTATCCGGCGCGGCAGCCGGTTCGGTCAGCGCCGGTTCGGGCTGCTGCGCGTACTCGGGAACGAGCGATTCGGCGGCGTTGAAGACTTCGTGGCAGTGCCCGCAGCGCACGAGCCCCTGATGCAGCGAGAGCTGTTCCTGCTGCAGCCGGAAGACGGTTTCGCAATGAGGGCAGCGCGTCGCAAGAAGCATGTCGAGCCGGGCGGCCTGCTGGCCAGAGTGAAGGACAGCGCTATTCTAATGGCTTTCGCGGCGGGTTCCGGCAAGGCATACCCAACCTTCGTGTTCGCGCCAGACCGAGATGTCGACGTAGCGTGCATAAACGGCCGCCACTTCGTCCGCCTGACGAGCGAGCACGCCCGACAGCGCGATGCGCCCGCCCGACTTGACCTTCGACGCGAGCATCGATGCCATCAGCTTCAGCGGGTTCGACAGGATGTTCGCGACGACGATGTCGAATTCGCCTTCCGGGCACGCATCGGGCAGCCCGTACGTGACTTCCGCCCGATTGCGTTCGCTGTTCTGGCGCGCCGATTCGACCGCCTGAGGATCGATGTCGATGCCGATCACGGGGTTCGCCCCGCATTTCTTCGCGAGGATCGCGAGAATGCCCGAGCCGCAGCCGTAGTCGAGCACCGACTGGCCGGGCTTCACCGACTGCTCGAGCCACTCCATGCACAGACGGGTCGTGGGGTGGCTGCCGGTACCGAACGCGAGGCCGGGGTCGAGTTCGAGGACGAGCGCATCGGGATCGGGCGCATCGTGCCACGACGGCACGACCCAGATCCGCTCGCCGATCGGAATCGGTTCGAACTGCGACTGCGTGAGCCGCACCCAGTCCTGCTCCTCGACTTCACGCACGACGAACTTCGGCGTCTCCGCGAGGCCGATCTCGTTCGCGGCCGCCGCGAGCAGCACGGCCGGCTCATGGTCGGCCGACAGCAGCGCGACCACGCGCGAGTGCTGCCACGCGGTGCGATCGGGCACGAGGCCCGGCTCGCCGAAGAGCGGCTGTTCGTCGGGCGTGTCGGCGTCGGCATCCTCGACGGACACCGACAGCGCGCCGAGATCGAGCAGTGCGTCGGACAGGGCCTCCGCATGCTCGCGGGCCAGTTCGACGACGAGTTCGCGATAACTCATGCTTACGCTTCTTCCGGTGCGACCTGCTGCTTCTGCGCGAGCCGGTTTTCGAGGTAGTGGATGCTGGTGCCGCCTTCGACGAATTTCGCGTCGATCATCAGCTCGCGGTGCAGCGGGATGTTGGTCTGGATGCCTTCGACGACCATTTCCGACAGCGCGATGCGCATCCGGCTGATCGCCTGCTCGCGCGTCGCGCCGTAGGTGATCAGCTTGCCGATCATCGAATCATAGTTCGGCGGCACGAAATAGCCATTGTAGGCGTGCGAATCGACGCGCACGCCGGGGCCGCCCGGCGTATGCCACGACGTGATCCGGCCCGGCGACGGCGTGAACTTGAACGGATCTTCGGCGTTGATCCGGCATTCGATCGCATGTCCGCGGAACTGGATGTCGCGCTGGCGCAGCGTGAGCTTTTCGCCGGCCGCGATGCGGATCTGTTCCTGCACGATGTCGACGCCCGTGATCAGTTCGGATACCGGGTGCTCGACCTGCACGCGCGTGTTCATCTCGATGAAGTAGAACTCGCCGTTCTCGTACAGGAATTCGAACGTGCCCGCGCCGAGGTAGCCCATCTTCTTGCATGCGTCCGCGCAGCGGTCGCCGATGCGGTCGATCAGGCGACGCGGAATGCCGGGCGCCGGCGCTTCCTCGATCACCTTCTGGTGACGGCGCTGCATCGAGCAGTCGCGCTCGCCGAGCCAGATCGCGTTCTTGTACGCGTCCGACAGCACCTGGATTTCGATGTGGCGCGGGTTCTCGAGGAACTTCTCCATGTACACCTGCGGGTTGCCGAACGCACGGCCGGCTTCCTCGCGGGTCATGTTGACCGCGTTGACGAGCGCGGCCTCGGTGTGCACGACGCGCATCCCGCGCCCGCCGCCGCCGCCTGCCGCCTTGATGATGACCGGAT
>NZ_BCPP01000405.1:0-5978 GCF_016586125.1 Burkholderia sp. E168m23 | reverse complement strand
GAGCCGTTCCACGAACGCGACGCACAACGCGGGCGGCACGCTGCGCACCGCGGTGCTCGCATTCGGGCAGAACAGCACGTACGGCCGCTGCCATTCAGCCGGCAGTGCGGGCAGCGGCAGCCGCGCGAGCCAGCGATTGCGCTTCGCGGCGGCCGGCACGGCGGCCGGATCGACGCCGAGCGCGTCGAGGAAGAAATCGATCATCGGCAGCCGCGCGAACGCCGGCCAGTACAGGTGATTGCCGACGTCGATGCAGTGCGCATCGGCGGGTAGCGCGTCGGCGGGGCACGGCAGCGCGCGCGACGGCGCGACCACGTCGGTCGCGAGCGCATACAGCGCGTCGACATAGCGCGGCGCGCGCGCCGGCCGGTACAGCGTGAAGCGTACGTCCGCATGGGCCGCTCGCAGCGCGGCGAGGGCCGTCAGTCCGATCACCGAATCGCCGAGCGTGACCCCCATCCCGTTGATCACGTGTACGTGCCGCGCCTCACTGTAATCGAGCCGGAACGGCCGGTGCGCGGCATGCAGCATGCCGAGCGCGGGCGCGGCCGCCGCATGGCCTTCGGCCCGCTCGCCATGCTCGAGGTCGTACGGCGCGACGAGCGTGCCGTCGGGCGCGAGCAGCGTGCCGGGGTACGCCAGCGCGTCGTCGTGCGACAGCGCGGCGACGGGCGGCGCGATATGCCTGGCCACCGTCATGCGCCGCGCGCGCGGCGGCCCTGCTCGCGGATCTGTTCGAGCGTCGCGGCCGGCGTGCTGGCGTCCTGCGGGATGCGGATCTCGATCACCGCGGGCAATCCGCAGGTCAGCGCGCGTTCGAGCGCCGGCGCGAAATCGGCAGTGCGCTCGACCGTCTCGCCATGCGCGCCGAACGCACGTGCATACGCGGCGAAATCGGGATTCGTGAGCCCCGTGCCGTGCACGCGGCCCGGGTAGTTGCGCTCCTGATGCATGCGGATCGTGCCGAAATGGCCGTTGTTGACGACGATCGCGACGATGTTCAGCCCGTATTGCATCGCGGTCGCAAGCTCGTTGCCGGCCATCATGAAGCAGCCGTCGCCCGCGAGCGCGACAACCGCGCGCTGCGGATACAGCGACTTCGCGGCGAGCGCGGCCGGCAGCCCGTAGCCCATCGCGCCGCTCGTCGGCGCAAGCTGCGAACGGAAGTGCCGGTACGCGAAGTGGCGATGCAGCCAGATCGCGTAGTTGCCCGCGCCGTTGGTCAGGATCGCGTCGTGCGGCAGGCGCTCGCGCAACTGCACCATCACGTCGCCGAGCTGCACGTCGCCGGGCATCGGCAGCGGCGCATGCCATTCGCGGTACGCGCGGTGCGCGTCGGCGGCCGCGCCGGCCCACGCAGGCCGCTCGGGCGGTTCGAGCGCGGCCAGCGGCGCGGCGATCTCGGGCATGCCCGACACGATCGGCAGGTCGGCCGCGTACACGCGGCCGAGTTCGTCAGCGCCCTGATGTACATGGATCAGCGTCTGGCGCGTTTTCGGGATATCGAGCAGCGTGTAGCCGCCGGTCGTCGCTTCGCCGAGGCGGGGCCCGATCACGAGCAGCAGGTCGGCGTCGCGGATGCGTTTCGCGAGCGCGGGGTTGATCCCGAGCCCGACGTCGCCCGCGTAGTTCGGGTGCGCGTTGTCGATCGTGTCCTGGAAGCGGAACGCGCACGCGACCGGCAATTGCCAGCGTTCGACGAAGGTGCGCAGGTTCGCGCAGGCGTCCGGCGTCCAGCCGCTGCCGCCGACGATTGCGAACGGCCGTTCCGCGCGCGCGAGCCGCTCGCGCAGCTCGTCGATCTGCGCGGGCGACGGCGCGGCCGCGATGCGTTTCGCGGCCGGCACGACCGGCTGCGGCGCGCACGCGTCGGACAGCACGTCCTCCGGCAGCGCGAGCACGACCGGGCCGGGCCGGCCGGACGTCGCGACGTGAAACGCATGGCTCAGGTATTCGGGGATGCGGCGCGGGTCGTCGATCTGCGCGACCCATTTGGCCATCTGGCCGAACATCCGGCGGTAGTCGATTTCCTGGAAGGCTTCGCGGTCGAGGTGTTCGCGTGCGCATTGGCCGACGAACAGGATCATCGGCGTCGAATCCTGGAACGCGGTGTGCACGCCGATCGACGCATGGGTCGCGCCGGGTCCGCGCGTGACGAACGCGATGCCGGGGCGGCCGGTCAGCTTGCCGACCGCTTCGGCCATGTTCGCGGCGGCCGCCTCGTGGCGGCAGACGACCGTCTGGATGCGGGCGGTGTCGTCCGCCAGCGCATCGAGCACGGCGAGGAAGCTCTCGCCCGGCACGCAGAACACACGTTCGACGTGATTGGCGAGCAACGCATCGACGAGCAGTCGCGCACCGGTGGTGGCGTGCGGCTCGAGATCCTTGGAATGCGACATGGGCTGCCGTCTCCCTGGGTAGCGGGACGTACAGCTTACGCCGGTTGGCCGGGCGCTGAAAAGTGTCGGAACGCTGAGGGGGCGGCGAGCGCGTGCGTGCTTCGATTGGCCATCCGGCCAGCTTGTGCGCGCTTCCACGACGGCGGAAAGTGAGCGCTATGGATGGCGGGCTGACGCTTGTCTCGATTCGAAAGCGGGCACCCAAATAACAATAAATTGGGATATCACTTAATAGTAAAATTTCAGCGAATGAGTGGAGAAAGGGGGCGAGAATCATGACGACCGAAACGATTGATCAAAAGACGCTGACGGAGCTGGTCGAAGCCGGCGCGGTCCGTGCGGTCCGCGTGGTCGGTTGCGGCAACGGCTGGGCGCTGTCGGCCCGTTGCGGCGCGCACGAGCGCTTCCTGTCGGCCAAGCGCGGCGACGTGCGGGTGTTTCGCCGTTTTGAAACGCTGGTCGGCTTTCTGCGCGACATCGGCATCAACCGGTTCGATGTGGATGCGTCGGCATTCGACCCGGACGCGGCCGGCCGGGCGACTCGGCCCGATCGCGCGGCGGCGTTGAAGGCGGCACACGAGGCGGCGGCGCACGATCGCTGGTTTCGCGAGCAGGTGCAGCAGGCGCTGGACGACCCGCGTGCATCGATTCCGGACGCCGAAGTCAGCGCCAACTTCGCGTCGCGCCGTGCGGCGTTGCGTGAGCGGCTTGTAGGCAAGCGCGGGGATGCTTCTTGACCCTCGCGTTGCACTGGAATCCGAAGGCGTACGAGGATCGCGCCGCGATCATGGAATACCTCGCCGAGGACGACCCGCTGGCCGCGCTCGAACTCGACGAACTGCTGGAAGAAAGGGCGGCGGCGCTACCGGCCCATGCCGAGTTGTATCGGCAAGGGCGGGTGGCCGGCACGCGTGAGCTGGTGGTCGCGCCGAACTATGTGCTTGTGTATCGCCTCCGGCCGGCCAAGGACATCGTGGAGATTCTCCGCGTGCTGCATGCGCGACGGCAATGGCCGTGATGCGATATTTGCGCCGGCTGATTCACCGGGTGTGGCGGGCCAAGTCCGGAACGGAAAAGACTGCCGGGGCCGCGTGTGTTTTCGAACTGATGCCGGGTGGATGACCATGCGCGCGCCAGGACGCGCATCATCGACTGCATGATTTACGTATATCTCCGGTACATCCAGACGTGGGAGAACGACATGCGCACCACAAGGGTATTTTGGAATGGCAGCGCGCAGGTCGTGCAAATTCCTGCCGACCTCGCCTATGAACGCAGCGATATCGAGCTGGAAATCAAGCGCGTCGGCGACGAGATCCGTATTCGGCCGGTGCGACGGCCTTTGACCCACGTGCTCGAGAAGTTCGCTCAATTCGGGCCGAATTTCATGGCCGAAGGGCATGGCGACCAGGAGCAGGCCGAACGCACGGACGGGTGATTGTGCACCCGACGGTCATGCGAGACGCGGCGCGTCCTCCATGACCGCCGGGTCCCGCATCAGCACTCGACGATATTCACCGCCAGCCCGCCGCGCGACGTTTCCTTGTACTTGGTCTTCATGTCGGCGCCGGTCTCGCGCATCGTCTTGATCACGGAGTCGAGCGACACGTAGTGCGAGCCGTCGCCGCGCAGCGCCATGCGCGCCGCGTTGACGGCCTTCACCGATGCCATCGCGTTGCGCTCGATGCACGGGATCTGCACCATCCCGCCCACCGGGTCGCAGGTCAGGCCGAGGTTGTGTTCCATTCCGATCTCGGCCGCGTTCTCGACCTGCTGCGGCGTGCCGCCGAGCACGGCCGCGAGCGCGCCGGCCGCCATCGAGCACGCGACGCCCACTTCACCCTGGCAGCCGACTTCCGCGCCCGAGATCGACGCGTTGAGCTTGTACAGAATGCCGATCGCGGCGGCCGTCAGAAGGAAGTCGATCACGCCCTGTTCGTTCGCGCCGGGCGTGAAGCGCGTGTAGTAATGCAGCACCGCCGGGATGATGCCTGCCGCGCCGTTGGTCGGCGCGGTGACGACGCGGCCGCCGGCCGCGTTTTCCTCGTTGACGGCGATCGCGTACAGGTTGATCCAGTCGATCATCGACAGCGGGTCCTGCAGCGCGCGCTCCGGGCTGCCCGTCAGCGTGCGGTACAGCTGCGGCGCGCGGCGCTTGACCTGGAACGGGCCGGGCAGGTTGCCTTCGGCTTCCGGGTTGCCGATCCCGCAGCCGCGCGACACGCACGACTGCATCACGGCCCAGATCTTCAGCAACCCGTCGCGCGTTTCCTCCTCGGTGTGCCACGCGCGTTCGTTTTCCCACATCAGCTGCGCGATCGACTTGCCGGTCGACGCGGTCAGCGCGAGCAGCTCCGCGCCGGTGCGGAACGGATGCGTCATCTGCTCGGCCGCGCTCAGCACCTTGGTGTTCGGCGCGCCGGCCGTCACGACGAAGCCGCCGCCGACCGACAGATAAGTGCGCTCGACCAGCACCGCGCCGTTCGCGTCGCTCGCGCGCAGCTTCATCCCGTTCGGATGTTCGGGCAGCGCCTGGCGGTAGAACGCGATGTTCTCCTTCAGCACGAACGGCACCGGATGCGTGCCGAGCAGCGCGAGCTGCTTCGTCTTGCGGATGTCCTCCAGCCGCGCGTCGATCGTGTCGGGATCGACGGTGTCGGGCGCGTCGCCGAGCAGGCCGAGCATCACGCCGCGGTCGGTGCCGTGGCCCTTGCCGGTGGCGCCGAGCGAGCCGTACAGCTCGACCTTCACGTGGGCCGTCGCGTCGAGCAACCCGTCGCGCTCGAGGCCCTGGACGAACATCAGCGCCGCGCGCATCGGTCCGACCGTGTGCGAACTGGACGGACCGATGCCGATCTTGAAAAGGTCAAACACGCTGACTGCCATTTCGATACCTGCCTTGCGATAAGAATGATGCTAGCGCGCCTGCAATGGCAGGCACGCGGCGAGCCATGCGGGCGGCGTTAGGGAAAGCTGCTGCGCGACGCGGGCATAACGCCCGTCGAGCCGCGCGGCCAGATGAAAGAGTTCGGTGGCGTTTTTCGGGTCCCACTGCCCCGTGTAGCCGGGCAAGCCGGCCTCGCGGCGCTTCGCGTCGAACGGCACCGGCGAATTCACGAATTCCTCGTGCGTCTTCTCGCCGAGCGCATACGGCACGAGCCAGTCGAGCGCGGCCGCGAGCGTCGCGCCGTTCGCGCCGCGCTCGCGCAGCCAGTTGCGGTTGAAGCGGCGCGCGGCGAGCGCGGCCGTCACCAGCGGCTGCAGATCGTAGACCGCGTAATGCAGCGCATCGCGTTCCTCGAAATCCCAGGTCTTGCCGTCCGGGCCGATGTTGTCAGCGAGATGCTCGACGAACAGCCGCTGCGCGGCGTTCATCATCTTGCGGTCGCCGAGCGTGAACGCGGACAGCGCGATCAGCTTGATCCGGTGGCTCTGCCAGTTGTTGCGCCAGGTGCCGGTGAGCGGGCGCTTCTGCGCGTCGACCTGCGCGACATAGCCGGCGCCGAGCTTCGCGATGAACGCGGCCGTCGCGTTGCGCGTTTTCACCGGCAGCGCGCTCGCGGTCATGTCGTACGCGAC
>NZ_BCPP01000404.1:0-5983 GCF_016586125.1 Burkholderia sp. E168m23 | reverse complement strand
GCTGTCGTTGAGCTGGTAGCGCTGGAACGCGCCGAACGGCGGATCGAGCGGCACGCCGTCGACGGGGCTGCCGAAGCGGAACGCGGGGTTGTCGCTGATCACCTGGTAGTGCGTCGAGCCGTCGGGCGGTTCGAGATCGGCGAGTTTTTCCTGCATCAGGCGGCCGCGCGCGGCCGTGGTCGCGTGCGACACGATCATCGCGGCGACCTTGGCGCGCGTGTCGATCGTCGCGCGCAATTCGGCGAACAGCTGGCGCTCCATCATCACGAACAGCCCGCAGCCGACCAGCGTGAACACGAGCAGCGACACGATGCCGAACATCGCCGAGAGCCGCAGGATGATCGAGCGTTTCATGCGCGCCGCTCCGTGTCGCCGTCCTCGCGCGCCTCGAGCACGTAGCCCATCCCGCGGATCGTGTGCAGCAGCTTCTCCGCGAAGGGGCCATCGAGTTTCGCGCGCAGGCGCTTGATCGCCGTCTCGACGACGTTCGCATTGCTGTCGAAGTTCACGTCCCACACGAGCTCGGCAATGGTCGTCTTCGACAGCACCTCGCCGCTGCGCCGCGCGAGCACGCCGAGCAGCTGGAATTCCTGCGCGGTCAGGTCGAGCCGCGCGCCGTCGCGGGTCGCGCGGCGGCCGATCAGGTCGACGCGCAGGTCGCCGATCGAAATCAGCGTCGATTCCTGCACGCGGGCGCGGCGCGTCAGCGCACGCAGCCGTTCGATCAGTTCGAGGAACGAGAAGGGCTTGGTCAGGTAGTCGTCGGCGCCGCCGCGCAAGCCCCGCACGCGGTCGTCGACGCGATCGCGCGCGGTCAGCATGATCACGGGAGTCTGCTTCTGCGCGCGCAATGCACGCAGCACGCCGAAGCCGTCGAGCTTCGGCAGCATCACGTCGAGCACGACCACGTCGTAGTCGAATTCGACGGCTTTCCACGCGCCGTCCTCGCCATCGAGCGCGGTATCGACGACCCAGCCTTCCTCGGTCAGGCCGCTCTTCAGGTATTCGACGACTTTCGGTTCGTCCTCGACGATCAGTACTTTCATGTTCGTTTTCCGCGTAACCGGGTTAAGGGCGGGTCAAGGGCCGACACCCGCGCCGCGCTGCGGGGCCGCCGACGCGACGTCGGACGGCGCCAGGCCGCTCGCCGCATCGCCGTCCCAGCCGCCGCCGAGCGCCTTCGCGAGAAACACCACGAGCGCCGCGCGCTGGCCCTGGATCTGCACGGCCTGGCGCTCGCTCGTCAGCAACTGCTGCTGGGCCGTCAGCACGTCGATGAACGGCGTCAGGCCGCCCGCGTAGCGGTCCTGCGCAAGCGATACGAGCTTGCGCGCGTCGTCGACGGCCGCGGAAGCCTGCTGCGCGGCCTGCGCGAGCACCGACAGGCCGGTCACCGCATTTTGCACCTCCTGGAACGCGGTGAGCACGGTCTGCCGGTAGCTGGCCTGCGCGGCGACGTAGCCGGCCTGCGCGAAATCGACGCCGGCCTTCAGCTTGCCGCCCTCGAACAGCGGCTGGCTGAGCGAGCCGCCAACCGACCACAGCAGTGCCGGCACGGTGAACAGGCCCGCGAAGCGGGTCGCGTCCCAGCCGATGTCCGGCGACAGCGTGATACGCGGGAAATACGCGGCGCGCGCGACGCCGATCTGCGCGTTCGCGGCGGCCATCGCGCGCTCGGCCGACGCGACGTCGGGGCGCCGCTGCAGCAGGTCGCTCGGCATCCCGGTCGGCAGCGCGGGCGCGTTGATCGGCACCACGCGCGGCGGCAGCGAGAAGGCGGGAGCCGGCGTACCGACCAGCGTCGCGATCGCGGTTTCGACCTGCGCGCGTTGCTGGATCAGCAATTGCGCCTGCGTGCGGGTCGCGTCGAGCTGCGCGCGCTGCTGCAACAGGTCGAGGCCCGACACCGCGCCGAGGTCGTGGCGCGCGCTGACGTAATCGAGCGCCTTCTGTTGCAGGTCGATCGAGCGCTTGACGACGTCGATCTCGGTGTCGAGCTCGCGCAGCGTGAAATAGCTCGACGCGAGGTCGGCGCTCAGCACGAGGCGCGCGTTTGCGAAATCGTCACGCGACTGCTCGGTGCTGGCCTGCGCGGCTTCGACGTTGCGCCGCACGCGGCCGAACAGGTCGAGTTCGTAGCTGACCGCCGCGCCCACCTGGATGTCGTTCTGCACGGTCGACATGCTCTGCGTCGCGTAGTTGGTCTGCGGCCGGTCGGCGGAGATCTTGAAGCGCTGGCCGCTTGCGTTCAGCCCGACGGCCGGATACTGCGCGGACGCCACCGACGCGAGCGTCGCCTTCGCCTGGTCGTAGCGCGCGGCCATCGCCTTCAGGTTCTGGTTGTTGCGCAGCGCGTCGGCTTCCAGTGCGTCGAGCTGGGCGTCGCCGAACGCGGTCCACCAGGCGGGATCGAGCGGCGCGCGGGCCGGCGCGGCCGGCTGCCAGTATGCGTCGGCCGGGTCGAGCCGCCACGCGGCCGGCGTATCGACGGGCGGGCGCCGGTAATCCGGGCCGACCGTGCAGCCGGCGAGCACCGCGGCCGCGACGATCGCCACGGCGCCGATCGCGGCCGGGTGCACGCGGGGGCGCATCGCGATCACGACTTCGCCCCCGCGACCGCCGAGGCGGGCTGTGCCGCCGGCGCCTGCACGACGACCCGGTCGCCGGTCGCGAGCGCGTCGCTCGGGTTCGCGACGAGGCGGTCGTTCGGCGTGATCGGCCCGTCGACTTCGAGCGTCTGGCCGATCGTGCGCACGACCGTCACCTGTTTCAGCCGGACCTGGCCGTTCGCATCGACGGCGGCGACCGTCGGGCCTTCGGCGCGGAACAGCAGCGTATTGGCCGGCACCTGCAGGCGGCCGACCGGCGTCATCGGCAGCGTCGCCTGCACGTACGCGCCGGGCAGCAGCCGCCCGTCCGGATTCGGCAGCGTGATCTCAATCTGCAGCGAACGCGTCGCGACGTCGATCGCCTGCGACGTGCGCGTGATCGTCCCGTCGAAAGTGCGCCCCGGCAGCTCGGCCTGCGCGACGCTCACGTGCTGGCCGACCTTCACCTGCTGCGCATACGCCTGCGGCACCTGCACGTACAGGCGCAGCCGGTCGGCCTGCACGACCGTGAACAGCGAGCGGCCCGCGTTGCCGGAATTGACGAGATCGCCGACGTCGACGTTGCGCTGCGTGACGATCCCGTCGATCGGCGCGACGATCCGCTGGAAGCCCTTCAGCTCGGTGAGGCGGCGCATGTTCGCATCGGCCGCCGCGAGGTTCGCGCTGCCCTGGCTGAACGCGCCTTGCCGGTCGTCGAGTTCCTGCTGCGACACGGCATCGCGCTGGCGCAACTGCTGCGCGCGGTCGAACGACGTCTTCGCGAGCGCGAGCGCGGCTTGCGCCTGCTGGCGCTGCGCGGTGGCCTGCGCCAGTTCCTGGTTCAGCTCCGGCGTGTCGAGTTCGGCGAGCGTTTGTCCCTGCTTCACGTGCGCGCCGATATCGGCCTGCCAGCGCAGCACGTAGCCACTGGCGCGCGCATAGATCGGCGCCTCGACGAAGCCGCGCAGCGTGCCGGGCAGCGTCAGCTTGCCGCCGGTGGCCGCGTCGACCGGATGCACGACGCTCACGTACTGGCGCGTGTTCTGCGCGGCGACCGCGTCGAGGCGATGCTGGTTCAGCACGTTGACGACGATGGTGCGCGCGGCGCCCGCCGCGAGCAGCACGCCGATCACGATCAGGACGATCCGTCCGCGCCGCGACACCGACGCGCGCGCCGGCAGGTGCATGCCGTGTTCGTCCACCTGGATGCCGACGGCGCTGTGATGTTTCTCTTCCATGAATTCAACCAGTTCAACCGGGTAGTGGGGCGAAAGTCAGTGTCCGGCCTGGCGCGCACGCCGCCGGGCCAGCCGCGCATGCACGCCGCCGAACACGAGCGGCACGAACAGCAACGTCGAAACGGTCGCGAACAGCAGCCCGCCGATCACCGCGCGGCCGAGCGGCGCATTCTGCTCGGCGCCTTCGCCGAGACCGAGCGCCATCGGCACCATCCCGATGATCATCGCGAGCGCCGTCATCAGCACCGGCCGGATGCGGGTCGCGCCGGCCTCCAGCGCGGCCGTGAGCGGCGGCGCGCCCGCCGCGAGGCGTTGCCGCGCGAACGACACGACCAGGATGCTGTTCGCGGTCGCGACGCCGACCGTCATGATCGCGCCCGTCAACGCGGGCACGCTCAGGTGCGTGCCGGTGATGAACAGCATCCACGCGATGCCGGCGAGCGCGGCAGGCATCGCGCTGATGATGATCAGCGGGTCGAGCCACGACTGGAAATTGACGACGATCAGCAGGTAGACGAGCACGATCGCCATCGCGACGCCCGCGCCGAGGCCGATGTACGACGTGCGCATCGTCTCGATCTGGCCGCGCATCGTGAGGTCGGTGCCGCGCGGCAGCGTCGCGCGCGCGTCGGCCACGATGCGGTCGATCTCGCCCGCGACCGCGCCGAGATCGCGGCCCTCGACGCTCACGTACACGTCGATCGCCGGGCGGATGTTGTAGTGCGTGATCACGGCCGGGTTCACGGTACTGCGGACCTGCACGAGATTACCGAGCAGCTGCAGCGGCGTGCCGGTGCGGCCGCTCGCGGAGATCGGCGTGCCGAGCAGGTCGTCGACCGACGACAGGTTGTATTGCGGGGTCTGGATCTGCAGCGGGTACTGGACGCCGGTGCGCGGGTTGATCCAGAACGACGGCGTCGTCTGCGAACTCCCCGACAGCGAGATCAGCATGTTCTGCGCGACGTTCTGCGCGGAGAGATTGAGCTGCTGCATGCGCGTACGGTCCATGTCGGCCAGCAGGGTCGGCTCGTCGTTGCGTTGCAGCACGTGCACGTCGACGGCGCCGGGGATTTGCCTGATCTTTTTCATCAGGCTGCTCGCAATGGTCATGTTACTCGCGAGATCGTTGCCGAGCACCTGCACGTCGATCGCGGCCGGCTGCCCGAAGTTGAGGATCTGCGTGATGATGTCCGACGGCTGGAAGAAGAACTCGACGCCCGGGAAGCGCTGCGGCAGCAGCGTGCGCAGCGTCTGTACGTAGTGCCCGGTCGCGCGGTGGCCGGGTTTCAGCGCGATCAGCAGTTCGCCGTCGAGCGTGCCGATCGTGCCGGCGTTGCTGTACGACAGGTTGATGCCGCTCACCGGCAGGCCGAGGTTGTCGACGATCGCGCCGAGCTCGTCGGGCGGCACGGTTGCGCGGATCACGCGCTCGACCTGGTCGGCGAGCCGCGCGGTTTCCTCGATCCGGTAGCCGGTCGGCGCGCGCACGTGCAGCCGGAGGTTGCCGGAATCGGCGTTCGGGAAGAAATCGCGGCCGAGCATGAACACGAGGCCGGTCGACAGCACGCAGAAGCCGAGGAAGCACAGCGCGTAGAAGCGGCGGCGCACGAGCAGGATAGTGAGCAGCACGATGTACCACGCGCGCAGCCGTTCGAACGCATGGTTGAACGCGTGATGGATGCGTGCGAAGCGCGACGTCGAATGATCGGCGCCGGTGTTCGCCTGCTGCGGGCGGAACAGCAGCATCGCGAGCGTCGGCACCAGCGTGCGCGACAGCACGTACGACGCGAGCATCGCGAACACCACGGCTTCCGCGAGCGGCACGAACAGGAAGCGCGCAACGCCGGTCAGGAAGAACATCGGCACGAACACGATGCAGATACACAGCGTCGACACCAGTGCGGGCACCGCGATCTCGCCCGCGCCTTCGAGGATCGCATCGTGCAGGTTCGTCCCCAGATGCAGGTGCCGCTCGATGTTCTCGATCGTGACGGTCGCGTCGTCGACGAGAATGCCGACCGCGAGCGCGAGGCCGCCCAGCGTCATGATGTTGATGGTCTCGCCGAGCGCGGACAGCGCGATCAGCGACGTGAAGATCGACAGCGGGATCGAAATCGTATAACTTCGTATAATGTATGCTATACGAAGTTATTACGG
>NZ_BCPP01000403.1:0-5991 GCF_016586125.1 Burkholderia sp. E168m23 | reverse complement strand
CCGAACGGCTGCTCGTGCATCACGGCCGGATCGTCGGTCGGCTCGCCGCGATGGTCGATCAGCGACCCGGCCGGCACGCGCTTGCCCTGGTTGTACGCGACCCGCGTCTTGCCGTACGCGATCGCGCTCGTCGCGAAATCGAGCAGCAGCGGCGGCTTGCCGGCCCGCGGATACGCGGCGCAGAACGGGTTCGTGCCGAAACGCGGATCGGTGCCGTGCAGCGGCGCGACCAGCAGGTCACCCGGCACGTTGACGAAATGGAACGACACGAGCCCCGCGTGCGCACACTGCTCGGCCCAGTGCCCGATGCGGCCGAGGTGATGGACGTCGCGCAGCCCGATCGCGCAGATCCCCATGCGCCGCGCGCGCTCGATCCCTTCGACCATCGCCTCGAACGCGATCACCTGGCCGAAGCCGCGCCCGCCGTCGATCGTCAGCACCGCGCCGCCATCGCGAACGATCGACGCGTGCCCGTTCAGTTGCAACTGCCCTTCCCGCCACGACGCGACGTAATTCGGGATCATCCCGATCCCGTGCGAATCGTGGCCCGCGAGATTCGCGCCGACCAGGTGATCGGCGACGAGCGTCGCTTCGCGCGGGTTACTGCCGGCCCGTTCCCAGAGTGCCGCGACGAACGCATGCAGCGGTTCGGCGCGCATGCGCAGCGGTGCGGTATCGGGCGTCGGCAGTGCGGTCATTGGCAACACTCCATCCAGTCGGTGCGGGTCGGGCAATCGGTCCGTCCGATGCTGCGACGCTCAGCGCGCGGTCGCGATCACGTCGGCCACGGCTGCGGTGAGCTTCTTCGCGTACGGCACGTGCAGGAACTCGTTCGGGCCGTGCGCGTTCGACTTCGGCCCGAGCACGCCGCACACCATGAATTGCGCGGCGGGAAAGCCTTCCTGCAGCACGTTCATCAGCGGGATCGTGCCGCCGAGGCCCATGTACGCGCAGTCGGCGCCGAAGTGGCGGCGCGATGCGGCGTCGAGCGACGACGCGAGCCACGGCGCGAGATCCGGCGCGCTCCAGCCCGTCGCGGCGCCGGCGTCCGGCTTGAACGTGACCTTCGCGTTGTACGGCGGATCGAGTTCGAGCAATTCCTTCAACTGCTGCACCGCCTGCGCGGCGTCGACGAGCGGCGGCAGCCGCAGCGACAGCTTGAACGCGGTGCGCGGACGCAGCACGTTGCCCGCATCGGCGAGCGCCGGCATGCCGGCCGCGCCCGTGACCGACAGCGACGGACGCCACGTCGAATTCAGCAGCGCCTCGCGCGGATCGGTCGTGGTCGGCAGCACGGGCTTGCCGTCCTGGCCGCACGCCCAGGGCAGCCCCTTCCATACCGTGTCGCCGAGGATCGCGGCGGCGGCCTCGGCTTCGCGCACGCGGCTCGACGGAATCTCGCAATGGAACGCGCCCGGCAGCAGGTTGCCGTTCTTCGCGTCCTCGAGGCGCTCGAACAACTGGCGCATCACGCGGAAGCTCGACGGCGCGATGCCGCCGTACACGCCCGAGTGGATACCTTCTTCCAGCACCTCGACCTGCAGGTCGCCGGACACGAGGCCGCGCAGCGACGTGGTGAGCCACATCTGGTCGTAGTTGCCGGCGCCCGAATCGAGGCACACGACGAGCGATACCTGGCCGAGCCGGTCGCGCAACGCGTCGACGTACGGCAGCAGGTCGTAGCTGCCCGACTCCTCGCAGGTCTCGATCAGGCCGACGCAGCGCGGCCGCTCGATGCCCTGCTCGTCGAGCGCGCCGAGCGCTGCGAGGCTCGCGTAGATCGCATAGCCGTCGTCCGCGCCGCCGCGGCCGTACAGCTTGCCGTTCTCGAACTTCGGCGTCCACGGGCCGAGGTCCGCGCGCCAGCCGTCGAATTCGGGCTGCTTGTCGAGGTGGCCGTACAGCAGGATCGTGTCGGTGCTGCCCGATCGCGTGGCCGGCGACTCGAAGAAGATCACCGGCGTACGGCCCGGCAAACGCACGATTTCGAGCTTCAGGCCTTTCACCGGCTGCCGTTCGGCCCACTGCGCGGCGTCGGTGACGACGCGTTCGAGATAGCCGCGCTTCGCCCAGTCGGGGTCGAATGCGGGGCTCTTCGCGGGGATCGCGATGTAGTCGGTCAGCGCGTGGAGGATTTCATCGTTCCACTTGCGCTCGATGAAGGTAACGAGCTTGTCATGGTCGAGGACGGGGGTAGTGTCGACGGAAGTCATGGTGGGGTGCCTGGATCGGGCTGACGAAAACCCAGATCATACGCCGATGCTCCCCTGCCGGCGCCCCTCCTGGCCGTTCAGCCAGCGTTCGGAAACGCGTCGCGCAGCCCGGCCGCGCAGGCGAGCGCGTCGCGCCACAGGCGTCGCGTGAGCTCACCCGCATCCTCTTCGCGCGCGAGCGCCGCGGCCTCGCCCGACCACAGCAGCGAGAAATCGTCGCGGCCCTGCCGCTCGAACGCGCCGCGCAGCGGATCGACCGCGGCCGTCGCGAGCGGAAACGTGGGCGCGAGCGCACTCATCGGCCCCTGTTCGCGCATGAAGCGCGTCAGCAGCCCGCGCGCGGGGCGGCCCGTATACAGGTTGGTGATGCGCGTGCCGTCGTCGCGGGCGGCGCGCACGGCCGCACGATGCTGGGCCGAACGACCGGCCTGGGGCGTCAGCAGATAGCCGGTGCCGATCTGCACCGCGCGAGCGCCGAGCGCGAACGCGGCCGCGATGCCGCGCCCGTCGGCGATCGCACCGGCCGCGATCACCGGCGCGCGTACGGCATCGACGATCTGCGGCAGCAACGCGAACAGGCCCGGCTGCGCGTGGATATCGTCGGTCAGGAACATCCCTCGATGGCCGCCGGCCTCCGCTCCCTGCGCGACGATCGCGTCGACGCCGCGCGCATCGAGCCAGCGCGCCTCCTCAACGGTCGTCGCGGACGACACCACCTGCGCGCCCGTGCGGCGCACGCGGTCGAGCAGCGTGTCGTCCGGCAGTCCGAAATGGAAGCTCACGACGGACGGCCGCAGTTCCTCGACGACCGCGCACATCGCATCGTCGAACGGCGCGCGGCCGGGGCCGCCTTTCACGTCGGCCGGGTCGAGCCCGGCTTCCGCGTAGTAGCCGGCGAGCGCCGCGCGCCAGCGCGCATCGACCTCGGCATCGGGTGCGGGCGGCGCGTGGCAGAAGAAATTCACGTTGAACGGCGCGGCCGTGCGCGCACGGATCGCCGCGATCTCGTCGCGCAACTGCTGCGGGCCGAGCGCCGCGCATGCGAGCGAACCGAGCCCGCCGGCTTCGCACACGGCGATCGCGAGCGGGCTCAGCGAGCCGACCATCGGGGCCTGGATCAACGGCAAACGGGAAGGCAGCATCGTCATCGGAATCCCTTTTAGTATGAGTGGCCCTCGCCACATGGGTGGTGTTTTTCATCGTCGCGCACGAGCGGCCGCACCGAGCGCGCCCGCTACGTGCCGCCGCGATCCATCCCGCGCCGGTACGCGGCCGGGCTCGTCGCCGCGACGCGCCGGAAATGCCGGCGCAGCGATTCCTCGGAACCGAACCCCGCGCGCGCCGCGACCTGCGCAAGCGGCAACGCGGGCTGCGCTTCGAGCATGTCCTTCGCGACGTTCACGCGTTCGCGGATCAGCCACGCGAGCGGCGACATCCCCGTCGCATCCGCGAACTGACGCTGCAGCGTGCGCGTGCTCATCGCGGCCTGCGCGGCGAGCGAGGCCAGCGTGTGCGGCTCGGCCGCATGCGCGCGCATCCAGTCGATCAGCTTCGCGAGCCGGTCGGTGCCGCCCGGTGCGACCGGACGCGGCACGAACTGCGCCTGCCCGCCGTCGCGATGCGGCGGCAGCACGAGGCGCTGCGCGACGCGGTTGGCGATCGCGCCGCCATGATCGCGGCGCACCAGATGCAGCAGCATGTCGAGCCCCGCCGCCGAGCCGGCCGACGTGACGATCTGCCCTTCGTCGACGTAGAGCGCATCGGGATTCACGCGCAGCGCCGGATAACGCGCCTGCAGACGTTCCGCATACCGCCAGTGCGTCGTCACGGTAAGGCCGTCGAGCACGCCGGCCGCCGCCAGCACGAACACGCCCGAACAGATCGAGCAGAGCCGCGCGCCGCGCCGGTGCGCGGCCCGCAGTTTCTTCAGCAACGGCTCGGGCGGCAGTTCGTCCGGATCGCGCCAGCCGGGAATCACGATGGTGTCCGCGCGATCGAGCGTCGCAAGCCGGTAAGGCGCGGCAACGGTAATGCCGCCCGCCGCGCGCGCGGGCCCCGGCTCGCTCGCGCAGACCGCGAAGCGATACCAGTCGACGCCGAGTTCAGGACGCTCGAGCGCGAACAGCTCGACCACGCAGCCGAATTCGAACGTGCAGAGGCGATCGTAGGCGAGCGCGACGACGAGATGATTGTGCATGGCGCGATGTTACCGGAACTTGTCGATCGCGCCACTGCCGCGAAACGCGCCGAACCGCGATACTGCCCTTCATTGCGGCGCGTTCCGTGCCCGCTCAACCAGGAGAGCCCGACCATGTCCCATGTCACCGACGTCCCCGCCGCCGACAGCCCCGCCGCCCTCGCGCATTTCGAGGCCTCGCTGCGTTTCGAGACCGATTGCTGGGACGTGCACGACGCCTTCGCGTCCGACACGCCCGATTTCGTGCTGCTCGACGTGCGCGGCCCCGACCAGTTCGCCGCCGGCCACGTGCCCGGCGCGCGCAACCTGCCGCACCGCAAGATCATCGAAAGCAAGCTCGCCGGTTACCCGGCCGACACGCTGTTCGTCGTCTACTGCGCGGGCCCGCACTGCAACGGCGCCGCGCGCGCGGCGATCCGGCTCGCGCGCCTCGACCGGCCGGTCAAGCTGATGATCGGCGGCGTGACGGGCTGGCTCGACGAAGGTTTCGCGCTGAGCAACGACGTGCAGCCGGCGGACGCCGAAGCCGCCTGATCGTCACCAAAAGCGCAACAATCAATTGCCGGCACACAAACGGAAAAAGCGCGACAATCAGCCTCATTGCAGTTCGGACGGAGCAGCACCATGCATGATGCAGTCCTGATTCAAGTGGCCGGTTCAGTCGCGGCGATCGCGCTCTATTTCCTGCCGGCCGTCATTGCCGACCGGCGCGGCCGGCACGACAAGCTGACGATCGCGATGTTCAACGCGCTGTTCGCGTGGACGGGCATCGGCTGGCTGATGACGCTGTACTGGGCGTGCCAGCCGAACCCGCGCACCGACGTCGCGCAAACGATCCTGGCAAAGCGCCGCGGCGTCAGCATGCGGACCTTCTCGACCGGCCTCGTCGAACGCGTGCAGCGCCGCGTCGCCGCCCAGGAGCAATGGGCGGAAAAGCAAGGCTGCCGTTAAGTTCCTCCTTCCCCTTCACCGATTCGCGTCGAACTTCGGCATCCTGACGTTGGTCGACGCGCGGTAATCCCACTTCAGTGCGTCGCGCGGCGGCCAGCCGCCCGCGCGCAACCGCGCCGCGAACGCCCCCGCCGTCACTGCCCGTGCGATCCGCTCGCCCGGACACCCATGCGGCCCCGTGCCGAAGCCGAAATTCAGCCCCGCCGGGCGGCCGGGCGTCAGCCGGTGCGGATCGCGATGCACGGCCGGATCGCGGTTCGCCGCGGCCAGCACGACGAGGATCGCGTCGCCGGCTTCGACACTCACGCCTTCGATCATCGTGCGTGCCGCGACGAAGCGGCGCGTGTTCTGCACCGGCGTATCGAAACGTCCAACTTCGGCGACGAATGCATCGAGCGCGGCCGCATCCGGCACCCCGCCTGAGTCGCCCACGTCGCCGTTCCATGCCACGAGCACATTGCCGAGCCATGCGGCGGTCGCCTCGCACGTCTGCGACAACAACCCGACCAGATTCGCAACCAGCGCGCCGCTCGCGTGCCAGCCCGACGCGCGGGCCGCCTGCTGCACCGCGGCGACCAGCGTGCCGTCGTGCGCACGCGACTGCGCGACACGTTCCGTCATCCGGTCGAG
>NZ_BCPP01000402.1:0-6001 GCF_016586125.1 Burkholderia sp. E168m23 | reverse complement strand
GTTGTGCCGCCGCCCCGCCGCCCGACGGCGGCAGGCGCGCGCCGAGCTGTTCGGCATAGCGTGCCGCCGCGTTGCCGCAGACGATGTGGAACGTATCGAGCGACACCCATGCGACGTCGAGCGCGCCGAGACGCTCGCGATCGACCGCCGACGGGTCGCGCACGACCACGCGCAGGCGCGTGGTGGCCACCGCATCGAGCGACGCGACGTTGGTCGCCCCGCCGAACACCGCGAGCCAGCGGGTCGGTTCCGGATCGAGCGGGCCGGCGGCCGCGCCCGTGACGGGCTGCGCGGCAGCAGCCGGCGCGGCCGATGCGGCACCGGTCGCACCGCCACCAATCGCGGCGCGCATCTCGTCGGCAATGATGTCGGCCTCGGGCCCGATGATCACCTGCACGCTGTTGCCGCCGCGCTTGAGCACGCCGCGCGCGCCGATCGACTTCAGTGCCGGCTCCGATACCTGCTCCGGATCGACGACGGTCAGGCGCAGGCGCGTCGTGCACGCGTCGACGACCGACAGGTTGCCGGCCCCGCCGAGTGCGGCGATGTAGCGTTGCGCACGAGGTGCGGCAGCCGTCGCAGCCGCGCCCGCGGCCGGTGCGACGAAGCCGCCCGGTGCGTACGACTCCGTGGCCGCATCGGCCGAGGCCGGCTCACGGCCCGGCGTGGCCATGTTGAACTTGCGGATGAAGAAGCGGAACAGCCCGTAGTACGCGACGCCGTACGCGATGCCGAGCGGGATCGCGATCCAGCCCTTCGTCGACAGCCCGTAGTTCAGCACGTAGTCGATCGCGCCGGCCGAGAACGTGAAGCCGAGCTTCACGCCGAGGATCTGGCAGATCGCGAGCGACAGCCCGGTGAGCACCGCGTGGATCACGTACAGCACCGGCGCGAGAAACATGAAGCTGAATTCGATCGGCTCGGTCACGCCGGTCAGGAACGACGTCAGCGCCATCGACAGCAGCAGGCCGCCGACCATCGCGCGGCGCTCCTTCGGTGCTTCGTGCAGCATCGCGAGACACGCGGCCGGCAGGCCGAACATCATGATCGGGAAAAAGCCCGCCATGAAGGTGCCCGCGGTCGGGTCGCCCGCGAAGAAGCGGTGCAGGTCGCCGTGCACGATCTCGCCGCCGGCGGGCGGCGTGAAGTTGCCGAACACGAACCACGCGAGCGAGTTGAGGATGTGGTGCAGGCCGGTGACGAGCAGCAGGCGGTTCAGGAAGCCGAACACGAACGCACCGATCGCGCCCGCCGTCGTCAGCCACTGGCCGGCCGCGTCGATCGCATGCTGGATCGGCTGCCACACGTACCCGAACGCGATGCCCAATATCACGCAGACCAGCCCGGTGATGATCGGCACGAAGCGCTTGCCGCCGAAGAACGCGAGGTAGTCCGGCAGCTTGATGTCCTTGTAGCGGTTGTACAGCAGGCCCGCGACGACCCCCGCGATGATCCCGGACAGCACGCCCATGTTCAGCTTGGGATCGATGTCCTTCATGATCGCGGTTTCGATCAGGTAACCGATCGCGCCCGCGAGCGCCGCCACGCCGTTGTTGTCCTTCGCGAAGCCGACCGCCACGCCAATCGCGAACAGGAGCGGCAGGTTGTCGAAGATCGCGCCGCCGGCGTCGGCGATCATCTTGATGTTGAACACGTCCGGCTGGCCGAGTCGCAGCAGGATGCCGGCGACCGGCAATACTGCGATCGGCAGCATCAGTGCCCGGCCCAGGCCCTGTATTTTCAGAAACGGATTCCCGTTCATTCAGTCCTCCAATCCATGTCTCGTCATTAATCGTCGTTAATCGTCGTTGACCTACTTGCCTTCTTCGTCGTGAAACGGGCCGCGAACCTGCCGTCGACGCTCAGTCGAGCGGCCAGACCTCGCGGCTTGCTGCCCTTACTGCCTGTGCCGAATCGAGCGCGAGCAGATCCTGCGCGCGCTGACGGCACAACGGGTAATCGAGACGGCGCACACGCGCCTTGATGCCCGGCACCGACACCGGGTCGACCGACAGTTCGGTCACGCCGAGGCCCACCAGGATCGGCACCGCGAGCGGATCGCCGCCGAGCGCGCCGCAGACGCCCACCCACTTGCCGTGTTTCGCGGCGCCGCGCACCGCGATGTCGATCAGGCGCAGCACGGCCGGATGCAGGCCGTCGGACTGCGCGGCGAGATCGGCCTGGCAGCGGTCCATCGCGAGCGTGTATTGCGTGAGGTCGTTGGTGCCGATCGACAGGAAATCCGCGTGCTGCGCGAGCTGATCGGCCAGCAGCGCGGCCGACGGCACCTCGATCATCACGCCGACCTCGATCGGCTCGGTGCGGCCCTGCGCATGCGCGAATTCGTCGATGCGCTTTTTCAACCGCACGAGCTCGCCCGCGTCGGTCACCATCGGCAGCAGGATGCGCACCGCGCCGAACGGCTTCACCGCAAGGAGGCCCTGCAGTTGATCGTCGAGCAGATCGGGGCGCACCTGCGCGAGACGGATGCCGCGCAGGCCGAGCGCCGGGTTCGGTTCGGGCGGCAGCGTCAGGTAGTCGACTTCCTTGTCCGCGCCGACGTCGAGCGTGCGGATGATCGCCGTGCGGCCCTGCAGCGCGTCGACGATCGACTGGTAGCTCTGCTGGTGCTCGACCGCCGTCGGCGCGGCCTGGCGATGGATGAACATCAGTTCGGTGCGCAGCAGGCCGACCGCGTCCGCGCCGTTGTCGACCGCGGTGTTCGCATCGTCGAGCGTCGCGATGTTCGCGGCGACCTCGATCGCGCGGCCGTCGATGGTCGCGGCCGCCTCGCCGGCCTGTTGCCGGTTCGCCTCGCGCACGCCGTCCAGGCGCTGGCGCTCGTGCCGCGCGCGCTCGACGTCGAGCGCGGTCGGCGCGTGTTCGAGCCGGCCCGCGCTCGCATCGACGACCACCTGCGTGCCGTCCGGAATCGCGTACAGCGCATCGCCGACCGCCACCAGCGCCGGGATGCCCAGCTGCCGCGCGATGATCGCCGCGTGCGACGTCGCGCCGCCGCGCGCCATCACGAGCGCGCTCACGCGTTCGCGATCGAGCGACGACAGGTCGGACGGCGTGAATTCCTCGGCCGCGAGCACGGCTTCGTCGGGCAGCACACGCGCGGCGCCGCTCGTGTGGCCGAGCGCGCGCAGCACGCGCTTCTCGATGTCGCGCAGATCGGCCGCGCGTTCGGCGAGCAGCGCGTCGTCGAGTTTCGACAGCGTGTCGATCTGCGTGCGGATCGTCGCGCGCCACGCGAAGCCCGCGCCCTTGCCGAGGCTGATCAGGTCGCGCGCCGCGTCGACCAGCGTCGGGTCTTCCAGCAGCACGCGATGCACCGCGAAGATGCCCGCTTCGCCGACCGCGCCGCGCGCCGACGCGCTGCGAACCGTTTCGGTAAGTTCGGCGTCGACCGTCTTCAGCGCTTGATCGAGCCGGCGGCTTTCCGTGGCCGGTGTGCCGGTCGCCTGCTCGGGCGGCACGATGTCCGCATCGTCGAGACGCACCAGCGTGCCGACCGCGATGCCGGGCGCCGCGCACACGCCGGCGAGCGTGTTCGGATCAATCGGCGCGCCGGCGTGGCGTGCGACCGCCTGCGGCGCGGGCGATTTCAGCCGCGCCGGCTTTTCTTCCACTTCGCCGTGCGCTTCGCGCAGCAACTCGCGCTCGACCGCATCGACGGCCTGTTGCGCGTGCGCGCCGCGGCCGACCAGCTCGACCGTCGCGCCTTCGCCGGCGCCGAGGCCGAGCAGGCCGACGACGCTCGCGATCGACGCCTTGCGGCCGTCGAACAGCACGTCGACGGTCGCGTCGAAGCCGCGCGCGGCTTCACGTGCCCGCGCGGCCGGCCGCGCATGCAGGCCGCCCGGCTGCGCGAGCACGATCTCGCGACGCACTTCGTTGTGCGCGGCCGCACCGGCCTGCGCTGCCTGCGCGGCGGCTTCGCCCTTGCCGCGCAGCGCGAGCAACGGCGTCTCGCCGGCCGTCGCGAAACCGCTCGCGCGCTCGACCACCTCGAACGCGTCGGAATTCGCGATCGCGATCACCGACACGAGCGAATGCGCGTTTCGCGCCACCGCGTCCTGGTCGAACTCGATCAACAGCGCGCCCGCTTCGACGCGCGCGCCGGCTTCGACGTGCGCGATGAAGCCCTGCCCGTTCAGCTCGACGGTGTCGATGCCGATGTGCAGCAGCACTTCCGCGCCTTGCGGCGTCGTGATCGTCACCGCGTGGCCGGTGCGCGCGAGATGCGACACGACGCCCGCGCACGGCGCGACAAGCCGGCCCGCGAGCGGGTCGACGCCGATGCCGTCGCCGAACATCCCGCCGGAGAACACCGGATCGGGCACGTCGGCCAGTGCGACGATCGGCCCCGTCAACGGGCTAAGCAGAACGATCTGATCGTGGTTGGGGCTCTTCAACTGGGATTCCTCGGCGCGTCTCATCGGCTTTCTCGGCTATCAGTGCGTTTCGGTGACTTTGTTCAGGTGGCGCGGCGTGTCGGGATTGCGGCCGCGTGCGACGGCGAGATCCGCCGCCATCACGTAGAACGAAAGAATGGCGGCGATCGGGTCGAGCGCCGAATGGGCGGACTGCGCGAGCGGCAGCACGGTGCCCGATACGCCGGGCGTCGATACGCCGGGCGTGCCGGCGGGCGCCGCGAGCAGCACGGCGGCGCCGCGTGCGCGCATGTCGGCGGCGAGCTGCAGCAGGCCGGCCTGCTCGGGCCCCGGCGGCGCGAACACGAGCAGCGGATAGTCGCGGTCGATCAGTTCCATCGGGCCGTGGCGGACTTCGGCGCTCGAGAACGCCTCGGCCTGGATGCCGGACGTTTCCTTCAGCTTCAGCGCGGCTTCCTGCGCGATCGCGAGGCCCAGCCCGCGGCCGATCACGATCATCCGTTCGACGCCCGCGAGCGCCGCGACGGCCGGCGACCAGTCGAGCCGGCCGGCCTGCGCGAGCACGTCGGGCAGGCCGCGCAATGCGGTGATCAGCGCGGCGTCGCGCTGCCAGTACGCGACGATCTGCGCGGAAGCCGACAGCATCGCGATATAGCTCTTGGTCGCGGCGACCGACAGTTCGGGGCCGGCCAGCAGCGGCAACTGGTGCTCGCACGCATCGGCGAGCGGCGACGGCAGCACGTTCACGGCGGCGACGGTACGCGCGCCGGCTTCGCGCAGCGCGGCCATCGTGTTGACGAGATCGGGGCTCTTGCCCGACTGGGAGAACGCGAGCGCGAGCTGGTCCTGCACCTTCAGCGGCGCCTGCTGCAGCGTCGCGACCGACATCGGCAGCGACGCGACGGGCACGCCGAGGCGGCTCATCGTCAGGCTCGCGAAATAGCTGGCGGCGTGATCCGAGCTGCCGCGCGCGACCGTCAGCGCGACGGCCGGCGGGTGATCGAGCAATTGGCCGGCGAGCGCTTCGACGCGCGTGGTGTCGGCGATCTGCGCGGCGACGACCTGGGCGGACTCGCGCGCTTCCTTAAGCATATTCGACAATCGATTCTCCTTCGACATAGGTCGCGGTGAGGTTCAGGTCGCGATCGAACACCGCGAGGTCGGCCCAGGCGCCGCGCTCGAGGCGGCCGCGATCTGCGACGCCGAGGTAGTCGGCCGCGTAGCGCGACATCCGGTTCGACACGTCGGCGATCGGCAGGCCGAGCGACACGAGGTTGCGCAGCGCCTGGTCCATCGTCAGCGTGCTGCCGGCGAGCGTGCCGTCGGCGAGCCGCACGCCGCCGAGGCACTTCGTCACGTGCTGGCTGCCGAGTCGGTATTCACCGTCGGGCATGCCGGTGGCGGACGTGCTGTCGGTCACGACGTACAGGCGCGGAATCGCGCGCAGCGCCGCCCGGATCGCACCCGGGTGGACGTGCAGCAGGTCAGGGATGATTTCCGCGTATTCGGCGTGCGCGAGCGCCGCGCCGACGAGGCCCGGGTTGCGGTGATGCAGCGGCGACATCGCGTTGAACAGGTGCGTGAAACCGCATGCGCCGTGC
>NZ_BCPP01000401.1:0-6009 GCF_016586125.1 Burkholderia sp. E168m23 | reverse complement strand
TAATTGGCGATGTCGGCCATGATCTCCTGCGCGTGCGGATCGCGGGCTGCCTGAAAAGCTTCGATGGAAGTGCAGACGAAGTCACACTTGGCGACGTAAACAGGGTCCGCGCCGGGAGCGCCGCCTGCGATACCCTTGTCCACCGTGTAGTACAGGCATGCCGCGCCGAGCCGCTGTTTCACCATTGGCATGTGCGTATCGCGATAGTAAGCATGGTCGAAGCGCGCGCCTGCGGCGTACGGGTACATGACACTGACTTTGATCATCGAGGTTCTCCTGTTGCCGCACGGTAATCGAGGCGCCGTCGCGCGCGAGACGACATCGAGGCCGCCGATATAGGCGTGGTCAAGATTGCTCCCGGACACGGCGAGCGCATTCCGCTGATTGTAAGTGAACCCGTCTTGCCGGTTTGGTGGCGCCGGATGCCCGACGCCGCGGGAGCGGCCCGGCGATCCCGGACGCTTCGTGGGTGGGCAGTCGGGCGAGTACATCCGTCAAATCGCGACGACGCGGCATCACCGGCCATCGGCCAAACGGCGAACTTCGCGCGTGGACGTCGAAGCCACTGGTAAACTCGGGCAACCCAAGCAACAACTTCATGCCTGATCTATGACCACGCTGTCGCCCGAGGCCTTTGCCGGCCACACCCCGATGATGCAGCAGTACCTGCGCATCAAGGCCGATCATCCGGACACGCTCGTCTTCTACCGGATGGGCGACTTCTACGAGCTGTTCTTCGAGGACGCAGAAAAAGCGGCACGCCTGCTCGACCTGACCCTCACGCAGCGCGGCGCGTCGGCCGGCACGCCGATCAAGATGGCCGGCGTCCCGCATCACGCGGTCGAGCAGTATCTGGCGAAGCTCGTGAAGATGGGCGAATCGGTCGCGATCTGCGAGCAGATCGGCGACCCCGCCACGTCGAAAGGCCCTGTCGAGCGCAAGGTCGTGCGCGTCGTCACGCCCGGCACGCTGACCGATGCCGCGCTGCTGTCCGACAAGAACGACGTCTACCTGCTCGCGATGTGTACCGGCCACAACAAGCGCGGCGTCGCGGTCAATATCGGCCTTGCATGGCTGAACCTCGCGAGCGGCGCATTGCGTCTCGCGGAAATCGAGCCCAACCAGCTTGCCGCCGCGCTCGAACGCATCCGGCCGGCCGAAATCCTGACGCCGGACGGCGCAACCGACGCCATTCCCGCCGGCGCGGGCGCAAGCAAGCGCGTGCCGGCCTGGCACTTCGACATCGCGTCGGGCACGCAGCGCCTGTGCGATCAGCTCGACGTCGCGAGCCTCGACGGGTTCGGCGCGCATTCGCTGACGAGCGCGTGCGGCGCGGCCGGCGCGCTGCTGCTCTATGCCGCGGCCACGCAAGGCCAGCAACTGCGGCACGTGCGCAGCCTGAAGGTGGAGAACGAAACCGAATACATCGGGCTCGACCCGGCCACGCGCCGCAACCTCGAATTGACCGAAACGCTGCGCGGCACCGAGTCGCCCACGCTGTATTCGCTGCTCGACACCTGCTGCACGACGATGGGCAGCCGCCTGCTGCGTCACTGGCTGCATCACCCGCCGCGCGCGTCGGTCGCCGCGCAGTCGCGCCAGCAGGCGATCGGCGCGCTGCTCGATGCACCGGCCAACGCGAGCCTCGATGCGCTGCGCAGCGCGCTGCGCCAGATCGCCGACGTCGAACGGATCACCGGGCGGCTCGCGTTGCTGTCCGCACGCCCGCGCGACCTGTCGAGCTTGCGTGACACGTTCGCCGCACTGCCGGCGCTGCGCGAGCGCATCGCTGCGATCGTGGCGAACGCGGATGCGCTCGCACGCGTCGACGCGGCACTCGCACCGCCCGCCGAATGCCTCGACCTGCTGACGAGTGCGATCGCCCCCGAGCCGGCCGCGATGGTGCGTGATGGCGGCGTGATCGCACGTGGCTACGATGCCGAGCTCGACGAGCTGCGCGACATTTCGGAGAACTGCGGGCAGTTCCTGATCGATCTCGAAGCGCGCGAGCGCGCGCGCACCGGCATCGCGAACCTGCGCGTCGAATACAACAAGGTGCACGGCTTCTACATCGAGGTCACGCGCGGCCAGACCGACAAGGTGCCCGACGATTACCGCCGCCGCCAGACGCTGAAGAACGCCGAGCGCTACATCACGCCGGAATTGAAGACCTTCGAGGACAAGGCACTGTCCGCGCAGGAACGCGCGTTGGCGCGCGAGCGCGCGCTGTACGACTCGGTGTTACAGGCACTGCTGCCGTTCATCCCCGAATGCCAGCGCGTCGCCTCGGCCCTCGCCGAGCTCGACCTGCTCGCCGCCTTCGCCGAACGCGCCCGGGCGCTCGACTGGGTTGCGCCGACCTTCACCGACGAGATCGGCATCGAAATCGAACAGGGCCGCCACCCGGTCGTCGAAGCGCAGGTCGAGCAGTTCATCGCCAACGACTGCCGATTCGGCACCGAGCGCAAGCTGCTGCTGATCACCGGGCCGAACATGGGCGGTAAGTCGACGTTCATGCGGCAGACCGCGCTGATCGCGCTGATGGCATACGTCGGCAGCTACGTGCCGGCGAAGGCGGCGTGCTTCGGCCCGATCGACCGGATCTTCACGCGCATCGGCGCGGCCGACGATCTCGCGGGCGGCCGCTCGACCTTCATGGTCGAGATGACCGAAGCGGCGGCGATCCTCAACGACGCGACACCGCAAAGCCTCGTGCTGATGGACGAGATCGGCCGCGGCACGTCGACCTTCGACGGCCTTGCACTCGCCTGGGCCATCGCGCGCCACCTGCTGGCGCACAACGCGTGCTACACGTTGTTCGCGACGCACTACTTCGAGCTGACGCAACTGCCGGCCGAATTCCCGCAAGCGGCCAACGTCCACCTGTCGGCCGTCGAGCACGGCCACGGCATCGTGTTCCTGCACGCGGTCAACGAAGGCCCGGCGAACCAGAGCTACGGCCTCCAGGTTGCGCAACTCGCGGGCGTCCCGGCACCGGTGATCCGCGCCGCACGCAAGCACCTCGCGTATCTCGAACAGCAGTCGGCATCCCAGCACACGCCGCAACTCGATCTCTTCAGCGCGCCGCCCGCGGCCGTCGACGATCTCGAATGCGCGGACGCGCCGGCATTGCCCGACACGCCGCATCCGGCGCTCGAAAAGCTGCGCGACATCGACCCCGACGATCTGAAGCCGCGCGAGGCGCTCGACCTGTTGTATGAATTGCGCACGCTGGTCCGGTCGCACGATGCCGACGGGCACGCGTAAGCGCATGCCGCGGGGCCTGCCGGCCCGCGCCGCCGCCGCGCTCGTCGCGGCGGCGCTTGCGCTGGCGCAGGCCGATGCAGTAGCCGCGCCACCCAAGCGCAGCGCAGCGCCCTACTCGTTCGCGGTCGTGTCGGGCGTCATCAATGCTCCGGCGGACGAACCGGCTGCGCAGCGGCTGCTCGATGCGATCGCGCGCGAGCGCAATCTCGCGTTCGTCGTCTACGCAGGCGATCTCAAAGGCTCGAAGGAAGCATGCCGCGACGCGCTGTATTCGCAGCGCGGGGCGATCCTGGATGCGGCGCGCGTGCCGCTCGTGTTCATTCCCGGCCACGACGACTGGATCGCCTGCAACACCGCGGCCGGCGGCGGCTACGACCCGGTCGAGCGGCTCGACTTCCTGCGGCAGACGCTGCTCGCCGATTCGGCACTGCCCGACCCCGGTGCACTGCAGATCACGCGGGAGAGCGAAGTCGCACGGTTCCGGCCGTATCGCGAGAACGCACGCTGGATGCGCGACGACATCGTGTACGTCGCACTCAATGCGCCGGCGCCGAACAACCATTATTTGACCGCGGGCGGCCGCAACGGCGAATTCGAGGACCGCATCATCGCGAACGGCTTCTGGATCGATCACGCGGCCGAGTATGCGAAGCGGCGCGAAGCGCGCGCGATGGTCGTGATGTTCGAAGGCGATCCGCAGTTCGAGCGCTATGAACGCGCGGAACGCTTTGCGTGGCTGCGTTTCAACCGGCCGCGCGTGCGCGACGGCTTCCGCGAGCTGAAACGAACGTTGGTGAAGGCGGCGGCGACGTTCCGCGGGCCCATTCTGGTGATGCACGCGAGCGGCGAACCGCTGCCGAACGGCTTTCTGATCGACCGTCCGCTGCATGCCGACGACGGTGAGTTGGTAGGAAACGTCACGCGCGTCGCGATCGGACCGCGCCATCCGGCGAATCAGTGGGTGAAGGTGAGCGTATCGCCGGCACGGCAGACGATCTTCAACGTCAGCCTGCAGGAGGTGCCGAAGAACCTGCCGGTGCCGCCCACGCTGCCGCTCGTGCCGCGCGACGACGTGCCGCTGCCGCAGATGCCGGAAATCCCCGCGCTGCCGGCGCTGCCCGACGCGTCGTCGGTCGCGCCGCCGTTGCAGGGTGACGGCGCCGCACCGGGCGGCGCGTCGTGGCCGGCACCGCCCGCCGCATCAGGGCCGGCGCCGGGCCTGCCGGCAAGCTCAGTGCAGCGTACGCCCTGACGGCGCTTCGCCGTCTTCGTCGTCATCCTCGTCGACGATTTCGAGCCCTTCCGCGCCATGCGCGTGCTCGTGCTCGATTTCGTCTTCGGTGGCTTCGCGAACGTCCTTCACGGTCAGCGCGAAACGCAGCGCCATGCCCGCCAGCGGGTGATTGCCGTCGAGCACGACTTTGTCCTCGGCGATATCGGTGACCGTATAGATCAGCGAGTCGGCTTCCTCGTCACCGTCTTCCGGCGTGCCTTCGAACTGCATGCCCACTTCGAGCGGCTCGGGAAAACGGTCGCGCGGCTCGATCTTCACGAGCTCGGGATCGTAGTCGCCGAACGCGTCCTCCGGCTCGAGCTGGATCTGCGCCTGGTAGCCTGCCTCGTGGCCGTCGAGCTGTTCCTCGATCTTGGGGAACGTGCCATCATAGCCGCCGTGCAGATAGACCATCGGCTCGTCGCTTTCCTCGATCAGATTGCCCTGTGCGTCCGACAGCTTGTAAGTGACCGACACGACGGTGTTTTTTGCGATTTTCATCCAATTCTCCCAAATACAAGTCTCATTATACGATGCGCAACCGGTCTCAAGCCGAACCACGGGATACCGCTGCCGCCCCGCTCGGCGCGCCGCCCTCCGATCTTCCCACGCCGCTGCTCGGCGGCCTCACGCCGGCGCAATTCATGCGCGGCTACTGGCAAAAGAAGCCGCTGCTGATCCGCCAGGCGATCCCCGGCGTCGCGTCGCCGGTCACGCGCAATGCGCTGTTCGAGCTCGCCGCCGACTATGACGCGGAATCGCGATTGATCACCCATTTTCGTAACAAGTGGCAACTGGCGCACGGTCCGTTCGAGCCCGACGCGCTGCCTGCCGTCACGCGCAAATCCTGGACCCTGCTCGTGCAGGGGCTCGACCTGCACGTCGACGCGGCGCGCGCGTTGCTCGACCGGTTCCGTTTCATCCCCGACGCGCGGCTGGACGACCTGATGATCTCGTATGCGACGGACGGCGGCGGCGTCGGCCCGCACTTCGACTCGTATGACGTGTTTCTGCTGCAGGTCGAAGGCCGGCGCCGCTGGCGCGTCGGCGCGCAGAAGGATCTGTCGCTGCAGCCGGACGTGCCGCTGAAGATCCTCGAAAACTTCGAGCCGAGCGACGAATGGGTGCTGGAGCCCGGCGACATGCTGTACCTGCCGCCTCACATCGCGCACGACGGCGTGGCCGAAGGCGAGTGCATGACCTGCTCGATCGGCTTCCGGGCCCCGTCCGCCGGCGAGCTGGGCGCCCAGTTCCTGTACTACCTCGCGGAGCGCGGCGGCCTGCGCGACGCGGGGGGCGACGATCTCTACCGCGATCCGAAGCAGCCGGCCGTCGATGCGCCCGCGCAACTGCCGCCGGCGATGGTCGAACGCGTGGCCGAGATCGTCGACGCGATCCGCTGGCGCAAGCGCGACGTCGCCGAATTCCTCGGCTGCTATCTGAGCGAGCCCAAATCGAACGTCGTTTTC
>NZ_BCPP01000400.1:0-6015 GCF_016586125.1 Burkholderia sp. E168m23 | reverse complement strand
CGATGCCGTCCTTCCACGCGACGCTTTTCGCGATGTCGATCTCCGGCGTGCGCACGCGGATGCCGAGCGCCGCTTCGCCGGCATGGCCGCACGCCTGCTCGAACGCGTCGGCCACGTGGATCAGCGCCTTCGACGGAATGCAGCCGATGTTCAGGCAGGTGCCGCCGAGCCGGTCGCGTTCGACGAGCACGGTCGGAATGCCGAGCTGGCCGGCCCGGATCGCGGCGACGTAGCCGCCCGGGCCGCCGCCGATGACGAGCAGTGTGGTGTGTTCGTTCTTCATCGGCTCACTCCACGAACAGCAGTGCCGGGCGTTCGAGCACAGCGCGCACGGCCTGGATGAATTCGGCCGCGTCCGCGCCGTCGACGACGCGATGGTCGAACGACGACGACAGGTTCATCATCTTGCGCGCGACGACCGCGCCGTCGCGGATCATCGGCCGCTCGACGATCCGGTTCACGCCGACGATGCCGACCTCCGGATGATTGATCACCGGCGTCGACACGATGCCGCCGAGCGCGCCGAGGCTCGAGATCGTGATCGTCGAGCCGCTCAACTCGTCGCGCTGCGCGCGGTTCGCCCGCACCGCGTCGGCAAGCCGTGCGATTTCCGCCGAGATGGACCACACGTCGCGCGCTTCCGCATGACGCAGCACGGGCACCGTGAGGCCGCCGTCCGTCTGCGTCGCGACGCCCATGTGCACCGCGCCGTAGCGCGTGACGACGCCCGCTTCGTCGTCGAACCGCGCATTGATCTGCGGGAAGTCGCGCAGCGCGATCACCATCGCGCGGATCAGCAGCGGCAGCGGCGTGAGCTTGCCGCGCGTGTCGCCGTGGCGGCGGTTCAGTTCCGTGCGCAACGATTCGAGCTCGGTCACGTCGATTTCCTCGACGTAGCTGAAGTGCGGGATGCGGCGCTTCGCCTCCTGCATCTTGCGCGCGATCGCGCGCCGCAGGCCGATCACCGGCACTTCGGTTTCGTCGTGGCGTTCGTCGTAGCCGCGCGGTTGCGACCCGTGCGCCGCGCCGCCGGTACGCGCATACGCGTCGAGATCGGCATGCAGGATGCGCCCCGCTTCACCGGTGCCGCGCACGTAGCGCAGCTCGATGCCCATGTCCCACGCGCGCTGGCGCACGGCCGGCGACGCGAGCGGCCGTTCGCCCGGCGCGAGCGCGGCGCGCGGCGGCGTGGCCGGTTCCTCGCGACGCGGCTTCGCCGGTGCCCGAGGCGCGGCGGGCTGCACAGGCGGCTCGGCCGATGTGTCGGCCGCCGGCTTCGACGGCGCCGGCGCCTCGACCGGTGCGGTTGCTACCTTCGTTTCCCGCACCGGTGCCGCGGCCTTCAGGTTGCCGTCGCCTTCGACTTCCAGCCGAATCAGCTCGCTGCCCACCGCCATCATCTCGCCGATCCGGCCGCCCAGCTCGATCACCTTGCCCGTCACCGGCGACGGAATCTCGACCGCCGCCTTGTCGGTCATCACGTCGGCGAGCGGCTGGTCTTCCTTGATCGTCTGCCCGACTTCCACATGCCAGGCCACCAGCTCGACCTCGGCGATCCCTTCGCCGATATCCGGCATCTTGATGACATGAATCCCCATCTCACGCCTCCATCACGCGTCGCAACGCTTCACCGACCCGGGTCGGCCCCGGAAAGTACGCCCATTCCTGCGCATGCGGATACGGGGTGTCCCAGCCCGTCGTGCGCTCGACCGGCGCTTCGAGGTGGTAGAAGCAGTGTTCCTGTACCAGCGACACGAGCTCCGCGCCATAGCCGCAGGTGCGCGTCGCCTCGTGCACCACGACGCAGCGCCCGGTCTTGCGCACCGACGCGACGATGGTGTCGAGATCGAGCGGCCACAGCGTGCGCAGGTCGATCACTTCCGCGTCGATGCCCGTCTCCTCGGCGGCGGCCAGCGACACGTGCACCGTCGTGCCATATGTGAGCACCGTCACGTCGTTGCCGGGCCGCACGACGGCGGCCGTATCGAGCGGCACCGTGTAGTAGCCTTCCGGCACCGCGCTCGCCGGATGCTTGAGCCACGACGTGACGGGCCGTTCGTGATGGCCGTCGAACGGCCCGTTGTACAGCCGTTTCGGTTCGAGGAAGATCACCGGATCGTCGTTCTCGATCGACGCGATCAAGAGCCCTTTCGCGTCGTACGGATTCGACGGCATCACCGTGCGCAGCCCGCACACCTGCGTGAACATCGCCTCCGGGCTCTGGCTGTGCGTCTGCCCGCCGTAGATGCCGCCGCCACACGGCATCCGGATCGTCATCGGCGCGGTGAACTGGCCGGCCGAGCGGTAGCGCAGCCGCGCGCCTTCCGACACGATCTGGTCGGATGCCGGATAGAAATAGTCGGCGAACTGGATCTCGCAGACCGGCCGCAACCCGTAGGCGCCCATCCCGACCGCCGCGCCGACGATCCCGCCTTCCGAGATCGGCGCATCGAACACGCGCGACTTGCCGTACTTGTTCTGCAGTCCTTCGGTACAGCGGAACACGCCGCCGAAATAGCCGACGTCCTGCCCGAACACGACCACGTCGCTGTCGCGCCCGAGCATCACGTCCATCGCGGAGCGCAGCGCCTGGATCATCGTCATCGGCTGCGTCGCCGTCCCTGTCTCGTGTTGCGCCATGATCACGCTCCCAGTTCCTGGCGCTGACGGCGCAGGTGCGCGGGCAGCTCCTTGTACACGTCGTCGAACATCGAGGCCGGCGACGGAATCCGGTCGTCGGCCAGCGTCCCGTACTTCTCCGCTTCCTTCTGCGCGGCGATCACCTCGGCCTCGAGCTCGGCCGTCAACGCGTCGTGCGCGCTGTCCGACCAGATGCCCTTCACGATCAGGTGGCGCTTGAAGCGCTCGATCGGATCGCCCAGCGGGAAATGGGACCAGTCGTCGCTCGGCCGGTACTTGGTCGGATCGTCCGACGTCGAATGCGCGCCCGCGCGGTAGGTCACCCACTCGATCAGCGTCGGGCCGAGATTGCGGCGCGCACGCTCGGCCGCCCAGCTCGACGCCGCATAGATCGCGAGGAAGTCGTTGCCGTCGACGCGCAGCGACGCGATCCCGCAACCGACGCCGCGCCCCGCGAAGGTCGTGCCCTCGCCGCCCGCGATCGCCTGGAACGTCGAGATCGCCCACTGGTTGTTGACCACGTTCAGCACGACCGGCGCGCGGTACACATGCGCGAACGTGAGCGCGGTATGGAAATCGGCTTCGGCCGTCGCGCCGTCGCCGATCCATGCGGATGCGATCTTCGTGTCGCCCTTGATCGCCGACGCCATCGCCCAGCCGACCGCCTGGATGAACTGCGTCGCGAGGTTGCCGGAAATGGAGAAGAAGCCGGCTTCGCGGTCCGAGTACATCACCGGGAGCTGGCGGCCCTTCAGCGGATCGCCTTCGTTCGACATCAGCTGGCAGATCATCCGCTCGAGCGGCACGTCGCGCGCGATCAGGATGCTCTGCTGCCGGTAGGTCGGAAAGCACATGTCGCCGTCGCGCAGCGCCATCGCGTGCGCGGTGCCGATCGCCTCTTCGCCGAGGCTCAACATGTAGAAGGAGATTTTCTTCTGACGCTGCGCGATCATCATGCGCGCGTCGAAAATGCGGGTCTTGAGCATCGCGCGCAGCCCGGCGATCAGCCGCGCATCGTCGAGATCGGGGGCCCACGGGCCGACGGCCTTGCCGTTGTCGTCGAGCACGCGCACGAGGCTGCGGGCGAGATCGGCGGTGTCCGCCGCGGCAACGTCGATCGGTGGGCGGCGCACGGCGCCGGCCGGCGATAGATGCAGATAGGAAAAGTCCGTCTTGCAGCCCGGGCGCCCGGTGGGCTCCGGCACATGCAGACGCAATGGCTCTGACAGGCTCATCGTGTCGTCTCCACGCTCGATTGTGTCTCACGCTGTTTGGGAACGCGCGGGCCGGTTGCCGGCCTGCGCGCGAGCTGACGCGCGGATAAGCACGTCAACCTTGGAAATTTATGCCTCGCAGCGGTGCGCGTCGATGCCCAAGCCGCTCGTTCGTGATGAGCAGATTTGCCATGGGGGCGGTCGTCGGCACGTGCGTGCGGCGGTTGGCTTTAGCGACGGACGGGTTTGCTGCGGCGCATCGTCGTTGGGCCGGCGGCAGCGAGCGGGCAGCAAGGAACGGACGGATCGGCGCCGTCCCGATCATGTGAGGGTACGAAGCAAAAGACCCCGTGAAATCCTGGATTTCAGCAGGGTCTTTCGTCGGGTGCGGGCGCTCGTGCGCCCGCTTGCCGGCTTACTGCGGCGCGCGATCGATCACGCGTCGGGACGGAAGATGTCGAAGCGGCTGTCGGGCGTCACGTGCACGTAGGCCGACGGGCCGCCCGCACGAAGAATGATGCCCGCGCCGAACGTGTCGAAAATGCCGTCCTTCAGCAGGTCATGGCGGATATGGACCGCGATGACCTCGCCCAGCACCAGCGTGGCCGGCGTCTCGACACCGTGATGATCGCGCAGCCGGATCACGTCGGTCACCTTGCATTCGAAGTTCACGCCGCTTTCCGCAACGCGCGGCACGTCGACGAGGCGCGACGGCACGGCGGTCAAGCCACCGAGTTCGAATTCATTCACGTCGTACGGCACGGCGGCACAGGTCTGGTTCATCCGCTCGGCGAGATCGCGCGTCGCGAGGTTCCACACGAACTCGCCGGTTTCCTGCACGTTGCGCAGGCTGTCCTTCGCGGCGGTGCTCGAAAAACCGATGATCGGCGGGCGATAGTTGAACGCGTTGAAGAAGCTGTACGGCGCGAGGTTCAGCGTGCCGTCGCTGCCGCGGGATGAAATCCAGCCGATCGGGCGCGGGCCGATGATCGCGTTCAGCGGGTCGTGCGGCAGGCCGTGGCCTTGCGACGGTTCGTAATAGTGATGGGTCGAGTCGGTCATGACGGGTGGTGTTGCGAGAGGCGAACGATGTGAAGGCTGTCAGCGGGACGCGTTTGCCGATGGCGACGCAGGCGCCCGTGCGACGTGCCTGGCAGTATCACATGGCGCCGTTTTCGGCGCAGTGAAGCGGATAGACGGCGTCGCGCTTCAGGCGTCCGGTTCGCCAGGACGCGTCAGATGGTCGATCAGCCACTGCGTCGCGGGCCCGCTCGCACGATCGGCCCGCCTGATCAACGACATACCGTATCGAATCACATCGCGATCCGACAACCGCACGACGGCCAGTCGGCCTTGCCGCAGGTCGTCCTCGATCAAATGCATCGGCATCGAACCCCAGCCGAGCCCTTCGAGCAACAGCCGATGCTTGGCGCCGAGGTCCGCAGTCTTCCATGTGCGGGTCGCATACACACCGAACGACTGCCCTTCGGTCAGCTTGCTTCGATCCGTCAGCACGAGTTGCGTATATTCGCGCGCCTCGGACAGCGGCACACGCCCGCGGCGCTGCACGAGCGGATGCGTGGGCGCGGCGACGGTGACCAGTTCGATCGCTCCCATGGACGTCGCGTCGATCACATCCGGCCAGTTTTGCACGGGCCCGCTGACGCCGAGCGCGCAGCCGCCGTCGACCACCAGCTTCATCACGCCGCCGAGCGCTTCGATGGTCAGGTTGAGCGCGACCGTCGGAAATTCGTCGGCGAACGCGCGCAGCCCCTCGACGAGCCTGGCCAGTGGAAACATCACGTCCACCGCCAGCGACAGCTCGGCTTCCACCCCGCCGCGCAGGCCGGCGGTCTTCGCCAGCAACTGGCCCGCCAGCATGTCGAGCCGCCGTGCGTCGGCCAGGACGATTTCACCGGCCGCCGTCAACGTCGGTCGCCGTTTGCCCCGTTCGAAGAGCGGCACGCCCAGCAACGACTCCAGATTGGCGATCGCGTAGCTAACGACGGATTGCGCGCGCTCGAGCCGCCGCGCCGCGCCGGAAAAGCTACCGGCTTCGACCACCGCGATGAACGCGCGCAGTTGATCCAGATTGGGGCTTCGCTCCATGATCCATCAAGAAAATCGATTTTAATGATCCATTCTAGACGATTGTTTCGAT
>NZ_BCPP01000399.1:0-6018 GCF_016586125.1 Burkholderia sp. E168m23 | reverse complement strand
GACCGGGCTTTTTGTTTGGTGCGCTGCCTTGAACCTGGCCGCTCAGTGCGCTGCCGACGCCGCCGCGCCGGCATCGCCGCCGCCCGCGCGTTCCGGCTTGGTGATCCAGATCAGCGCGATCAGCAGCACGAAGATCACCGCCGAGATATAGAACAGATCGTTCACGCCGAGTTGCGCGGCCTGTTGCGTGGCCATGTTGTTGATGAGCCCGTGTGCCTGGCTCTGCGACAGCCCGAGGTTGCCCATCTGGGTGACGGCCTGGTTGAACGTCGGGTTGTACGGGTTCGCCTGCTCGACCAGTTGCGCGTGATGGAAGTTGTTGCGGTGGTCCCACGCGGTCTGGAAGATCGACGTGCCGATGCCGCCGCACATGATCCGCACGAAGTTCGACAGGCCGGACGCCGCAGGAATGCGGTGGCCGGGCAGGCCGGACAGCGTGATCGACACGAGCGGGATGAAGAAGCCCGCCATCGCGATGCCCTGCACGAGCGTCGGCAGCGTCAGCGACCATTCGTCGACACCCGTCGTGTAGCGCGAACGCATCCAGAAGCACAGCGCAAATGTCAGGAATGACGCCGTCGAGATGAAGCGCGGATCGGTGCGAGGCAGATACTTCCCGGTGAGCGGCGACAGCAGGATGGCGAACAGCCCGACCGGCGCCATCACGAGGCCGGCGTCGGTCGCGGTGTAGCCGATCTGCGTCTGCAGCCACAGCGGCAACAGCACGAGGTTGCCGAAGTACAAGCCGTACCCGATCGACAGCGCAACCGTGCCGCCGGTGAAGTTCCGGATGCGGAACAGCGACAGGTCGACGACCGGGTGCTCGGCGGTCAGCTCCCAGATCACGAAGAACGCGAATGCGATGACGGCGGTCAGCGCGAGCACGACGATGGTCGTCGACGCGAACCAGTCGAGATCCTTGCCCTTGTCGAGCATGATCTGCAGCGAGCCGACCCAGACGACCAGCAGCGCGAGGCCCACGCCGTCGATCGGCGCGCGGCGCACGGCCGACTCCCGGTTGCGATAGATCATCCACGTCGCGGCGGCGGCGGCGATGCCGACCGGGATGTTGACGTAGAAGATCCACGGCCACGAGTAGTTGTCCGAGATCCAGCCGCCGAGAATCGGGCCCGCGACCGGCGCGATCAGCGTCGTCATCGCCCATAGCGCGAGCGCCATCGGTGCTTTCGCGCGCGGATAGCTCGACAGCAGGAGCGCTTGCGACAGCGGAATCATCGGGCCGGCGACCGCGCCCTGCAGCACGCGCGAGCCGAGCAGGAACGGCAGGTTCGGCGACAGCCCGCACATCCACGACGAGATGACGAACAGGATGATCGACGCGAGGAACAGGCGCACCTGCCCGAAACGGTCGGTCAGCCAGCCGGTCAGCGGCACCGAGATGGCGTTCGCGACCGCGAACGACGTGATGACCCACGTGCCCTGGTCGGACGACACGCCGAGGTCGCCCGAGATGGTCGGGATCGCGACGTTCGCGATGGACGTGTCGAGCACGTTCATGAACACCGCGAGCGACACCGCGATCGTCCCGAGTACGAGTTGCCCGCCCTGCAAGGGCGGGTAGGAGGCAGGAGCCTGTGCCATGTCGGTTGTCTTTCCGGAGTCGGAACGGTTACATCATTTTCGCGGCGGTGTTCTGCTTCGCCGCGACCGGCGCCGATGCGTTGCCGCCCGCGTTCTCGGCGATGATGCGCGCGATTTCGGCGTCGGCCTCGTCGCCGTATTTCGCGAACACGTTGGTCTCGTAGACGGTGTTCGGCGCGTTGACGAGCTGGTCGCCGCGTTCGTCCTTGATGTCCACGTCGACCTGCATCGACAGGCCGATACGCAGCGGATGCTTGTCGAGATCCTTCGGATCGAGCTCGATCCGCACCGGCAGGCGCTGCACGACCTTGATCCAGTTGCCGGTCGCATTCTGCGCCGGCAGCAGCGAGAACGCCGAGCCCGTGCCGGCCGAGAAGCCGACGACCTTGCCGTGGTACGTGACCGACGAACCATAGATGTCGGCCGTCAGCTCGACCGGCTGGCCGATGCGCATGTGCTTCAGCTGGACTTCCTTGAAGTTCGCGTCGACCCACACGGCATTGAGCGGCACCACCGACATCAGCGGGTTGCCGGGCGACACGCGCTGGCCGACCTGCACCGAGCGCTTCGCGACGTAGCCGGTGACCGGCGCCGGCAGCACGTTACGCGCGTTCGCGAGGTACGCGTCGCGCACCTTCGCGGCGGCGGCCATCACGTTCGGGTGCGATGCGATCGTCGTGTTCGCGGTCAATGCGCGATTCGATGCGAGCTGTTGCTGCGCGGCGTCGACCGATGCCTGCGCGGCCTTCACCGCGTCGCGGGCGTGCGAGATTTCTTCCTGCGACACGGCGCCCGTCTGCGCGACGGCCAGGCGGCGGCGCAGATCGTCCTGGGCCTTCGACAGGTCGGACTGGCGCAGCGCGACTTGCGCGCGGTACTGGTCGTCGTTGACGAACAGGCCACGCACCTGGCGCACCGTCTGCGCGAGGTTGGCTTCCGCCTGCTGCAGCGCGACCTGCGAATCGGCGGGGTCGAGCACGACGAGCGGATCGCCGGCCTTGACCGTTTGCGTGTCGTCCGCCTTCACGGCGATCACGGTGCCGGTGACCTGCGGCGTGATCTGCACGACGTTGCCGTTCACGTAGGCATCGTCGGTGTCTTCATGGAAGCGGGCGACGAGGAAGTAGTACAGGCCGTATGCGATGGCCGCGATCACGATGACCGCGACGAGCAGCGTCATC
The DNA here is from genome assembly GCF_016586125.1 of Burkholderia sp. E168m23. NCBI lineage: Bacteria > Pseudomonadati > Pseudomonadota > Betaproteobacteria > Burkholderiales > Burkholderiaceae > Burkholderia > Burkholderia sp. E168m23. The sequence goes on along the minus strand of NZ_BCPP01000399.1, from coordinate 3,235 downwards.
ATTCGTTTGCGCTTGCCGTTGTTCTGCGGCTGCGCGCTGGCGGCGTTTTGTTGGTCGCTCATGGCGATTTTCTCCGTCCGTTATTTCGAGTGTCTGCGTAGTGGTGGCGCCGGCTCAATTGGCGGCCTGTTTGGTCGGCGTGGCGGCATCGGGCGCGGCGAGCGGCGTGCCGGTTGCGTCGAACCCGCCGCCGAGCGCCTTGATCAGCGCGAGCTGCATGTCGCGGCGACGCATCTTCAGGTTGGTCACCGTCTGCTCCGATGCGAGGCGGTTGCTGTCCGCCGTCAGCACCTGCAGTTGCGGCGACAGGCCGGCCTTGTAGCGGATGACCGCGAGATCGTACGCGCGCGTCGATGCGTCGAGCGCACGTTGGGCGTCGCCCATCTGCCGATCGATCGCGCGGATCGACGCGACCTGCGTCGCGACGTCGTTCAGCGCGCCGATCAGCGTCTGGTTGTAGTTCGCGACCGACAGGTCGAAGTCGGCGTAACGGCCCTTGAGCTGAGCGCGCAGCGCGCCGGCATCGAAGATCGGCAGGTGGATCGCCGGGCCGAACTGCGCCTGGCGGCTCGCGAAGTTCAGGAATTTGCCCCAGCCGAACGCATCGAAGCCGAAGCCGGCCGCGAGGTTCACGTCGGGGTAGAACTCGGCCTTCGCTTCCTTCACGTCGTGCATCGCGGCTTCGACCTGCCAGCGCGCGGCGACGATGTCGGGGCGGCGCGACACGAGATCGGCCGGCAGGTTGCCGGGCAGCGTGACGTCGCCGCTCGGGTTCAGCACGGGCGCCGCGATCTGCAGCCCGCGATCCGGGCCTTTGCCGAGCAGCGCGGCGAGCTGGTAGCGCACCGTCGTGATCTGCCCGTCGAGGTCCGACAGCGAAGCCTGGGTTGTCGCGATGTTGCCGCGGGCCGTCTGGCGCTCGACGTTGGTGTCGAGGCCGGCCGATACGCGGCCGTCGGTGATCTTGCCGACCGTCTCGCGGTTGGTGATCTCGCGCTGCGCGATGTCGCGCAGCGCATAGAGCTGCGCGAGCGAGTTATAGGTGCGCGCGACCGACGACGCGAGCGTGATGCGCGCCTGTTGCATGTCGGCTTCGGCGGCTTTTTCCTGCGATACGGCCGTGTGCAGGCGTTCGCGGTTCTTGCCCCACAGATCGAGTTCCCACGAGGCGCTCGCGAGCACATTGTTCTCGCTGTACCACTGGCCGCCGTACGGGGGCGGGAACAGTGCGTTCGACGAATACAGCTCGCGCGTCCACGAATAGCTGGCTTCGGCCTTCGGCATCAGGTTCGAGCGGGACGATTCGATGTACGACGAGGCTTTCGCGATGCGCGCCTGGGCCTGCGCGATCGACGGGTTGCCCTGCAGCGCTTCGTCGATCAGCTTCGGCAGTTGCGGATCGCCGAACTGGTTAGCCCAGTCGAGCGCCGGCCACTGGCCGCCCTGGGCCGGCAGGCTCTGGGCGGATTCGAATTGCGACGCGGGGGCGATCTGCTTGTCGCTCTTGATGCCGATGTAATTCGCGCAGCCCGCCAGCGCCAGCGCGGCGACCGCGGCGGCGACGGCGGCACGGCACGACCCGGCGCGCACGGACAACGGGGAGGTTTTCATCGCGCTAACCCCTGACTCGGAATGAATGATGGACACTGCAAGGATTTCCTTACATTAATCTGTCAAAAGTAATTGTTATGGCAACTATTACGTGATGCTACCGCCGGTCGTCTCGCAATAGTTGCTGAGAATGCGGCGCAGCATGCTCTTCAGGAACCCGACTTCTTCCGGCGTAAACCCGTCCAGCACCTGGTCGAGCACGCTGCGGAAAATGGGCGGCAGCCGTTCGGCCAGCGCGCGGCCTTCGTCGGTGAGCTCGAGCCGCACGACGCGCCGATCCTCGACGCTCCGCACGCGTGACAGCAGGCCGCGTTTCTCGACCCGGTCGAGCAGGCGCGTGACCGCGCTTGCGTCGATGCCGTATTCGCGTGCGAGTTCGGCGGCCGTCGAGCACTTGCCGACCGCGATCATGAACAGCATGCTCGCCTGCGTGCCCGTGATGCCGAGCTCTTCCTGCGTGCGCTGCGTGACGAGATTGGTCATCACCGACTTCACGCGCGACATCAGATAACCGACGCTGTCGTTCATCTGATACGTAGACAGCGGCGAAACGGGCGGTGGGGTAGGAGAATCCGACATAAAACCCTGAAGCTGCAATAGTTGACTAGGCAGCAGTATAGGCACAATTGCTTGCCGCGGCAAATGTTAATCGAACCGCGAAACGCGCGCTCCGTCCGGCGAGAATCCCTTGTCCAGATAAGGTTTTTCGGCGCGCCGGTCGTGATGCAGAAGAGGCTCGGCCGGGTCGGGAGCGGAGGGCGGGGCGGCCCGTTTTGTTGCGTTGCAACGTGTAGGCCAGCTCTCGCCACTCGCACGTGCTATAATTTGAGGCTCACCAAGCTGCAACGGCGCGCGCCCGTGAAAAACGAGCGCGCGCGTTTGCGCGTTCAAACGGATTTCCAGGTTTCTATGACCCGCGCCCTTCGCAATATCGCCATCATCGCCCACGTCGACCACGGCAAGACCACGCTCGTCGACCAACTGCTCCGCCAGTCCGGCACCTTCCGCGACAACCAGCAGATTGCGGAGCGGGTGATGGATTCGAACGACATCGAAAAAGAGCGCGGGATCACGATTCTCGCGAAGAACTGCGCGGTCGAATACGAAGGCACGCACGTCAACATCGTCGACACCCCGGGGCACGCGGACTTCGGCGGCGAAGTCGAGCGCGTGCTGTCGATGGTCGACTCGGTGCTGCTGCTCGTCGACGCGGTCGAGGGCCCGATGCCGCAGACGCGCTTCGTCACGAAGAAGGCGCTCGCGCTCGGCCTGAAGCCGATCGTCGTCGTCAACAAGATCGACCGCCCGGGCGCGCGGATCGACTGGGTGATCAACCAGACCTTCGACCTGTTCGACAAGCTCGGCGCGACCGAAGAGCAGCTCGACTTCCCGATCGTCTACGCGTCGGGCCTGAACGGCTACGCATCGCTCGACCCGGCCGCGCGTGAAGGCGACATGCGTCCGCTGTTCGAGGCGATCCTCGAGCACGTGCCGGTTCGCCCGGCCGATCCGGAAGCGCCGCTGCAGCTCCAGATCACGTCGCTCGACTATTCGACGTACGTCGGCCGGATCGGCGTCGGCCGCATCACGCGCGGCCGCATCAAGCCGGGCCAGCCGGTCGTGA
>NZ_BCPP01000398.1:0-6026 GCF_016586125.1 Burkholderia sp. E168m23 | reverse complement strand
GGCGATCCATCAGCCGGAAATCGCCGACGTTCTCCGGCATCTCGACCTCGGAGAGCTGGTTGTGCACGCGGTAGTAGAGCGCGGCGGCCACGCGCTGCATCAGCGGATCGCACCGGCGGTCGGTGCGCTTCGCGGCGACGACCTCGGCGCCCGCGTGCCAGCGTTCGAGCATCGCGGGGATCAGGGCCGGCGGGTCCTGCAGGTCGGCGTCGATCAGGATCACGGCCGCGCCGGCCGCTTCGTCGATGCCGGCCGTGAGCGCGGCTTCCTTGCCGAAGCGCCGCGTGAGATCGACGATGCGCACGCGCGGATCAGCGACCGCGATGTCGATCAGCTTGTCGAGCGTGCCGTCGCGGCTGCCGTCGTTCACGCAAACGATTTCGAAGCGCGCGGTGCCGATCGCTTCCAGTATCGGAACGGTGGTCGCGAAGAACGCATCGATCGCTTCTGCTTCGTCGTGAAACGGCACGACGAGCGATACCAACGGCTTCAGGGTGTGCCTGGACATACGTCCCCCGTGAGATCCGGTCTGCGCCGCATCGTCTGGTCCTGTCGTCGCCGGGTGTGCGAAAACGGGTCCGGATCGGCGCGTATGTTGTGTTTGTAATGGCCTCGGCGGCGTGCCGCGAGCCGGGCGGCGAGCCGTCAGATCATTCTACGCACGAATGACACGCAGGTGACAGCGCGCGCGGGTTTGTTCGGGGGCGGGTTTCCGCGATGCAGCGGCTCGCCGGGGAGCGCTGCGGCGCCGGTTACGCGTGCATCCGCAACGGTTAGCATGTCGTCGGTAATGACGATGACGATGACGGAGACGGTCATGCAAGTCCAGGATCTGACAGGCGCGCGGCTGGATTACTGGGTCGCGATCGTGGAAGGCCACGAGGCGCCGCGTGCCGACGCGTCCGGATGCACGTCGATTCGCGCGGCGGGCGGCGTGCCGACGCCGTTCGCGCCGTCGTCGTCCTGGGCGGACGGCGGCCCGATCGTCGAGCGGCTGCCGTTCGCCGCGTTCGAGCGCGACGGCGGGCGGGGCGCCTGGCGTGCGGTGCTGCACCGCGCCGTACCGGCCGCGGGCGAGCGCTGCACGTTCAACCAGGCGGGGCCGACGTTGCTGGTCGCCGCGATGCGCACGCTCGTCGCGTCGACCTTTGGCGACGACGTGCCGGATCTCGATATGGCGCGGCCGCGCTGAACGCGCCCCGCCTGGTCCCGCTCAGGCCGACACGTTCCGGATGGCGATCGACGCGACGTCGACGCGGCGCGGCAGGATCGCATCCGCGGCCGCGCGATCGGCGACACGCTGCAGCACGTCGATGTCGGCGCCGCTGAGGCTGCGCTGCGCGAGCGCGGCCCGGCGCGCGATGTCGGTGGCCGCGTCGGGCGGCAGGCGCGTGAGCGACGCATAGACGCTCGCGTAGTCGGCCGGGTGCGCGAGCGCCCATTGACCGGCGCGGGCGAGCCGCGCGAGCACGTCCGCGAGCGCCGCGCGCTTGCCGCGATCGTCGAGCGTTTCGACCGGCGACGTCAGGAACGCAAGCCCCGAATTGATGCCGCTGCCGTCGCGGACGATGCGCGCACCGCGTCGCACCGCATGCCCGTAGTACGGATCGAACGTGGCCCAGATGCCGATCCGCTTCGCCTCGAATGCGGCGAACGCGTCGACCGGCAGCACGAAGCGCACGTCGACGTCGCGCGGGGCGAGCCCGTGTTCGCGCAGCGCGCCGTACAACTGGTACTGCGAGATGCTGCCGCGCGCCGACGACACGACGACGGTTTGTCCTTTCAGGTCGGCCACCGTGCGGACCGGCGAGTCCGGCTGCACGACGATGCCGAGCGACGCCGGCGAGCCGACGCGCGTCGCGACGATCCGCAACGACGGATCGCCGAGCGCGGCCGTCAGCACGGGCAGGTCGCCGGCCGGTGCGAGATCGATCGCGCCCGCGCGCTGCGCTTCGAACAGCGGCGCGGCGCCCTGGAAGTTGGCCCAGCGGAACCGGTACGGCGCGCCGTCGAACACGTGCGCCGCTTCGGCCAGCGCCCGCAGGCCGCCGGCCTGGTCGCCGAGGACGAGCGTGACGCCCGACAGGTCGGTGCCGGCCGCGCGGGCGGGCAGTGCGAGGCCGCCGGCGAGCGGCGCGGCGGCGAGCGCGGCAAGGCGCTGCAGCGCGCGGCGGCGCGCGGGGGCGGAAGAGTGGGTCATCGGCGGCGTGTCCTCGGTGATCCGCGCGGGCCGCGCGGCTGCCGGGCAGATTACGGAATCGGTTTCCGGCCGGCAAACATCGAATCCTGAAATGCATATTCGCGCGGCGGCCGCCGGCGTGGCCGGTGTCGACCCCTCGGGGCGGTCGTGTCGCTGTCGGGGCTGCTCGCACTCGCACTCGAGCGGCACGCGCGACGCGGCCCGTCGCATCAACCGTTGTTCAATCCGTCAGCCTTTAAGCGCATCGCGATCGACCTGCGCGTCGTGCAGGTCGCGCGTGGCGTCGCGCAGCTTCGCCTGCTTGTCGGCGAGCTTGCGTTGCGCGTTGCTCAGCTTCCTTGCATCGCCTAGCGTTTCGGCTTCGTGGACGCGCGCCTGTGCGTGGCGGACTTCGTCTTCCGCGTGGCGCACGTCGCGCGCCTTGTCGGCGAGCTTGCGTTCGGCGCGTGCGAGCTGGCCGGCATCCGTGCAGTTCGCCTGGATTCGTTCGAGCGCGGCTTGCTGGCGCAGCGCCTGCTGCGTGTTGCCGAACCGTTTCGCGTTGTCGATCTGCGTGTGCAGCGCGCGGATGCGCGTTGCGCAGTCCTGAGTGCCGGCGAATGCGCCGGTACTCGCGAATAGCGCGACCGGGATGGCCAGCGCGATGAGTGTGTGTTTCATGCGATTTCCTCGATTCGATCAAGCGGCCACGGGCGGTCGCGATACGACGCCCGGCGGCACGGGTTCGAGGCGTCATTCTGACGAGTCGGTGCGACGCGGGTAAATAGGACCGGTCTGACATGCAGCGGCCGACAGGATCATTCCGGCCCGGGTGCGGCGCCGGTCAGTGCGATTTCGTCGCGCCGCGATGGATGCGTGCCGCCTGCGCGACGCGCGCCGGATGCGACGCATGGCAATGGGTGGCCGGTCTGCGGCGCGTGCGCCGGGTGGGCTCGGGCGGATCGGTGCCCAGCACCGCGGTGTTCGTTGCGTCCGCATCGGCCCCGGAAGCGGCAACGGCAGCGACCGCCGCGACCGCCGGCAACCTTGCCTCGGCGTCGAGCCATGCGCGCGTCGCCTCGGCGATCAGTCCGCGCAGCCACCGACCGCCTTCCGCGCACGATCCCGATTCGTTCCACGTTATCCGGTACGCGATGTCCGGCGGCTCGACCGGCAGCGCGACTGCGGCGAGCGGCAGCAGCTTCGCATAGTGCCGCGCGAGCCGGTACGTGGTGGTGAGGATCAGGTCGGTGCGCACCAGCGCATGCGCGGCGAGCTCGAAGTGCGGCAGCGTGACGACGATGCGCCGTTGCAGACCCACGCGTTCGAGTTGCCGGTCGATCGCGCCGGACGCTTCGAGCCACGACGGCGTCGGGCACAGCTGCGGCGCCGCCGCGAACCTGGCGGCCGTCATCGCGTCGCGCCGCGCGAGCGGGTGCGTCGCGCGCATCAGGCATACGACGCGGTCGTCGAACAGGTCGTCCTGGCGGAAGCGCGACCGGCGCACGGGCCGGTTGTCGATCACGACGTCGAGCTCGCCGTCGGCCAGCGCGCGCTCGTCGTCGAACCCGTCGCCGAGCGGATGGAACACCAGTTGCGCGTGCGGCGCACGCTCGCGAAACAGCGCGACGAGCTTCGGCACGAACAGGACATTCAGGTAGTCGGGGCAGCCGATCCGGTAGGTGCGCACCGACGTGCGCGCGTCGAACGTCGGCTGCTGGATGCGGATGAAGTCGATCACGCGCAGCGCGTTGCGCAGCGGCTCGATCAACCGCGCGCCGAACTCGGTCGGCACCATCCCGTAGCGGCTGCGTACGAGCAGCGGATCGCCGAGCAGCGTGCGCAGGCGCTTGAGCGCGGCGCTCGTCGCCGGCTGCGACATGTTCAGGCGCACGGCCGCACGCGACACGGTGCGCTCGGTCAGCAGCACGAGCAGGATGCGCATCAGCCGTGCATCGAGCACGTCGAGCGCGCCCGCGGCATCGAACGTGCCGCGGGGCAGGGCGGTCGGATCTAGCGGGGCCCGCATGGCGATACGCGTCCCGACGATACGAGGCGGCCGCGCGATGCGGCAGCCGGCCGGCGGCCCGTCATTTTGCGAACGGCCAGCCGACGATCCGCTTCGGGCGCGGCGGCGCGTACGTGCGGACCTTCGACGTCTTCAGCTTCAGGCGCACCAGCGATTCGGCGAGCACGACCGCGGCCGATACGCCGTCGACGACCGGCACGCCCGTGCATTCCTCGATCTGCCGGTCGAGGCCGGCCATCCCGCCGCAGCCGAGGCAGATCACTTCCGCGTGATCGTCCTTCACCGCGCGCTGCGCCTGGCCCACGATCGATTCGATCGCGCGGGCCGGATTCTCCTCGAGTTCGAGCACCGCGAGGCCGCTCGCACGCACCGACGCACAGCGCGCATCGAGCCCGGCGAGCTTCAGGCGATCCTCGATCAGCGGCACCGTGCGGTCGAGCGTCGTGACGACCGAGTAGCGATGGCCGAGTAGCATCGCGACGCTCGCGGCCGCTTCGGTGATGTCGACGACGGGCACCGTCAGCAGTTCCTGCAGCCCTTCGCGGCCATGCTCGCCATAGCCGGCCTGGATCACCGCATCGTACGGTTCGTCGTAGTTCAGCACGCGGTCCATCACGGCGATCGCGGCGAGGTAGCTCTCGAAGTTGCCTTCGACCGACTCCGCGCCGAAGCGCGGCGTCAGCCCGACGATCTCCGTGCCCGGCGATGCGGCGGCCTGCGCCTGCGCGGCGATCGCGTCGGTGATCGACTCGGTCGTGTTGACGTTGACTACCAGGATCCTCATCGGCGACTCCGTATGCGTGTGTGTCAGTGTTGTGCGCAGGGGACCGCGATGTGCTCGCCCGAGCGCGCTTCGTAGATCCGTTTGCGATCGGCCAGCAGCCAGTACACGCTGCCCGCGATCGCTGCGCCGAGCAGCCACGAGAACGGCGTCATCGCGCTGAAGGCCGGCACGACGGCGAGCGTGATCGAGATCAGCGCGGACGGCACGAGTGCCGCGAGCGCCTTGCGGTTCACGCCGCGCGTGTAGAAGTAGGCGCCGCTCGGCGCTTCGGTGTAGAGATCGGGCACGTTCACGCGCTGCTTGCGCACGAGCCAGTAGTCGACCGTGATGATCCCGTACAGCGGGCCGAGCAGCGCGCCGAGGCCGGACAGGAAATAGACGATCACGATCGGGCTGTTGTACAGGTTCCACGGCAGGATCAGCACGGCGATCGTCGCGCTGATCAGGCCCGCGCGGCGGAACGACAGGCGATGCGGCGCGAGGCTCGTCAGCACGAAGGCCGGCGCGACGAAGTTCGCCATGATGTTCACGGCCACCGTCACGATCAGGAAGGCGAGGCAGCCGAGCACGAGGAACAGCTTGTTCGGCACCGTCGCGATGATTTCCGTCGGGCTGTGGATGATGTGGCCGTTCAGTTTGAACTGCGCGCCGGCAAGCACGAAGCTGATCGTCGCGAATACGAGGATGTTGACCGGCAGCCCCCAGAAGTTGCCGACGCGCACCGTCTTCGGGCTCGGCGACGAGCGGGCGAAATCGCAGAAGTTGAGCACCAGCGTGCCGTAGATCGCGAGCCACAGCGAGCCGCCCGCGAAGATTTCCGTCCACATCTTCAGGCCGCTCATCGGTTTGCCGATCGACATCGCGAGGTGGCCGCCGGTGCGGCTGAACATCCATGCGGCGAGCGACAGCGTCGTGACGAGGATCACCGGGCCGGCGAGCCCCTCGTACTTGCGGACCATTTCCATCCCGTACGTGAGGATGCCGATCTGCACCAGCCAGATCGCGACGAACGTGATCCAGCCGAGCGTCGACAG